>QHYN01000200.1 GCA_003224145.1 Acidobacteriota bacterium | reverse complement strand
TCCAGCTCTTTTGCGTTTCCCGGCGCGCGAAGATAATGCTGCCGCAATTTCAAAAGTACGGTCCGCAGGTCATGTTCAATCTGCAGGCGGTGAAGATTCATGGGCACTTCGATTCCGGCGATGACGTCTTCTCCGTAAAGCACTCGGCGTCCGTGTTTCATGTCGAGGATTTCGATGGCGAAAACGTCGGCGGCCTGCTGCAATTCCTCCCGCGTGAAAAAGAGCGGTGCAGGCTCCTTCTGGTCCACACACCACCATTTCACGACGTTTGCCAGTCGGCCGAGTTCTTCCACGGTCAAGGAACGCAGAATACAGACGACATTAAGATCCGAGTGTCCTTCGCGAAAATCGCCACGCGCCGCCGAGCCGAACAAAATGACGCACTCCAGATTGGTGGCTGCAAATTCTTTCAGTCTCTTCACCAATTCGTTTAGTTTTGCATCCGTGGAAAGCATTTCAGCCTCTTTTTTCCCGCTGTACTCTACCAACTTCCGGAGGCGCCTCCGCCTCCACTGCTCCCGCCTCCGAACCCGCCTCCGCCGGACCAGCCTCCGGATCCGCCGCCAAATCCGCCTCCGCCCCAGCCGCCTCTTGATCCCCTGCCAGAGTTACTTGCCATCATTCCGAGCAAAAACCATAGCAGGCCGCTGCCGCCCGACCCGCCTCCGCGCCCTACGGAGAAGCGCCCCATGGTCGAAAATAAAATTATCAATCCTAGGAAAAGCCAGAAGACCCAATTCCAGCCGCTATCATCGTCGTTCCTTATCCGTGGCATGGGCGGCTGGCCGCTTAAGGTGACGCCCGAATCATCCGCAACGTACTTTGCCAATTGCCACGCGCCGGTTTCAATTGCCCGGCTGTAGTCGCCCTGCCGCAGGAACGGCACCATCGCGTGGCCCGCGTCTCCCGCCCGCGCATCATTGATCACCGGTTCGAGTCCGTAGCCGACTTCAATGCGGTACTTGCGCTCATTGGGAGCCAGCAGCAGCAGCACGCCACGATTGTCCTTCTTGCTTCCGACTCCAAGCTGCTTAAACAGGTCGACGGCATAAGTCTCGACGCTTTCGCCTTCGAGCGAACGGACAGTCACAACGGCCATTTGCGCGCCGGTTTTCTGTTCGAGTTCGCCGCACAGCGCTTCGAGGCTGGCCTTCTTCTCTGCGTCGATGACCCCTGCCAGGTCCGTCACATAGCCGGTGGGGTGGATGCTTTTGATGTCTTCGGCGCGAGCGAGAGCCGCGGCAAGAAACGCGGCGCACAGCAGGACAGCAATTCGAAAAAAATAGGCAGAACGCATTTGGGGTTTTGGGGTCCGTCCGTTGGCTTCCATTATTTCTACGTTTGAGCCGTCAACAAAATATCATGTTTGTTCGTCGCTTCCCGGCAAATTGAAATCTTGCCCGACCAGCCGTGATGCCGGTCACCCAATTGCATGCGCACAACAGCGCGCCCGTCCTGTTTTCTTATTTTGCAATTCATCGTATCCTTGATTGAATACGGAATACCTCCCCGCACGTTCCCGACAAGGCCGTTTCGCGTTTCAGGGAATGACTCGTGCGGCCAAAGGTCAGCAAAAATGAGCGACGTGAAAACAGCCCGGCCCGTCTGGAAGCCTGCCGGCAAGGTGCACACCAGCGAGCAGCCCTTCAAGTACCCCCTGGAGCGGGAATTCCTCGAGCCGGACTGGCGCCGATTGCCGGGCTATAAGGACGTCACCGCCGCGGAGTGGGAAGCAGCTCTCTGGCAGCGCCGCCACACGGTGAAGAATCTGAAAGAACTCCAGGCCGTTTTCGGCCCGCTGCTGCCCGCAAGCCTTCTCGAAAGCATGGAGCGCGACGTCAAAGAGCGCGCCACTATGTCCATTCTCATATCCCCACAGATGCTCAATACCATGGACGAAAAGGATCTGTGGAACGATCCCGTCCGCCGCTACATGCTGCCCGCGTTTGACGATCGCAATCCGGATTGGCCGAGCCATCCCAAGTCCAGCCGCGACAGTCTGCACGAATCCGATATGTGGGCCGTCGAAGGACTCACGCATCGCTATCCCACAAAAGTCCTCGCGGAAATGCTCTCCACCTGCCCGCAGTACTGTGGTCACTGCACGCGCATGGACTTGGTGGGGAACGACGTGCCCCAGGTGGTCAAGCTGCGCTTCCAGCTTCCGCAAAAAGACCGTTACGAACAAATGCTCGACTATCTGCGGAAGACACCTTCGGTGCGCGACGTCGTGGTTTCCGGCGGCGACATTGCCAACATGCCCATCACTCAACTGGAGCCTTTCGTCTCGGCGCTTATGGACATTCCCAATATCAAAGACATTCGGCTGGCCACCAAAGGCCTCATGGGAATTCCGCAGCATTTTTTGCAGGACGAAGTCTTGAAGGGTTTCGAAAGGCTGGCAAAGAAAGCGCGCGAGCGCGAAGTGGATTTGGCGTTGCATACTCATGTGAACAACGCACGCCAGGTCACTCCACTGGTTGCGAAAGCGACCAAGAAAATTCTGGAAATCGGATTTCGCGACGTTCGCAATCAGGGTGTACTGTTGCGCGGCGTCAACACCAATGCGAAAGAGCTTCTGGATCTCTGCTTCACGCTGCTGGATCGCGCCAAAATCATGCCGTATTACTTCTACATGTGCGACATGATCCCCAATTCCGAGCACTGGCGCCTGGCGATCCGTGAAGCGCAGCAATTACAGCACGACATCATGGGTTACTTGCCGGGCTTCGCCACGCCTCGAATGATTTGCGACGTGCCCTTCGTCGGCAAGCGCTGGGTTCACCAGCTCAAGGAGTACGACCGGGAGAAGGGCATCTCCTACTGGACGAAGAACTACAAGACCGGCATCGAAGCTGACGATCCGGAAGCGCTGAAGCGCCTCTATGAGTATTACGATCCGGTTTACACCTTGCCTGCCTCGGGCCAGGAGTGGTGGCGCCGCCAATCCTCTGTCTTTGCAGAGCGTTAGAAGCATTGGGGTTGAGAAACGCCAACCCCCGTTCCGTGAGTTAGTGGATCAGTTTCCGATCGCGTAACTTACCAGGACATAGCCCGCCGCGCCAAAGCCAATTACTGGTGGTAAGGGGATTCATCAGCCCCTATCCACCCCAATCGAGCTCTGTGTCGAGCCCTCCTAGGCTTCACACCACAAAAGTGATGGAGTCTCAGTCAGTGCAGCTGGTGAAAGCCATGTGGGCGAAACCACATGGCTTCGAGATAGGGAGCCACTCGTCCGCCTAGTATAAGACTCGGACTCAGGCTTATCGTTTCGGTACATAAGACGTTTCAGAACTTGACAGCGCGAAGGCTGTCCGCCGATAGTTGCCATAGTGTTCTAGCAACGTGCCGACTTCCGGCAGATCACGTAGCAGCGTCACCGCTACCTCTCATGGCGAATGACCAGTCCAGCCTGCTCACCTGTCGGACCGGCAAAGTGGGGTCCAATGAGCGAAGAATCGCCTAAAGAGAGCCCGCTCCGCAAACGTCCGCTCGGGATCTTATTTCTTGAGGACAATGCTGCTGACTTGGAGCTCTGCCTCAGGGCACTAACAAACGCAAACCTGAAGTTCAAGTGCGACCCAGTCCCTACACTTGAGGAGGTCGCCGAAAAGCTGCGTACGCAAGCCTACGACGTCATTTTGGCGGACTACCAATTCGCGGGATGGACGGGGATGGATGCCTTGGAACTGGTGCGGCAGCAGGGCAAACACATACCATTTATCCTGGTATCCGGAGCGCTTGGAGAAGAAAAGGCAGTGGAGTGTATTAAGGGTGGAGTGGACGATTACATTTTGAAAGACAGCCTAGCTCGCCTCCCGGTGGCCATCTGCCGGGCTTTGGAAGAAAAATACCTTCGCGAAGAACGCGAACATGCGGATGCCGCTCTACGAGAGAGTGAGGATAAATTCCGTACTTTGGCAGAAACGGTAACCTCTGCGATCATCATCTATAAAGGGACAGAATGCTGCTACGCGAATCGGGCGGCCGAGAAAATTACCGGATACACGCGAAAAGAACTCTTTGCCATGAGTTCGTGGGAGCTCATTCATCCGGATTCCCGAGACATTCTCATTGAGCAAGGGTTGGCACGCTTGCAGGGAGAGCGTGGTCCCCGGCGGTTCGAAATCAAAATCCTCACAAAAGAGGACGGCGCAAGATGGCTCGACATCACAATGGGTCGGATTGAGCTTCATGGCAGGCCAGCCGGATTATTCACAGCCTTCGATATTACAGAGCGCAAGTCGGCGGAAGAGGAGATCCTTCATCTGGCAGCGTGTGATCCCTTAACGGGCCTGGCCAACTGCCGCAGCCTTTTCGATGTGTTCAAAACGGAGGCTAAGCGCTCGCAACGCACGGGCCGGTCTTTTGCCCTTCTTCTTCTTGATATAGATGGCTTAAAGAGAATCAACGACGCTTATGGCCATCTTACAGGGAGTCGTGCGCTGTGCAGGGTAGCCAGTCTTCTAGGCGACCAGTGTCGCAACATCGATGTCCCGGCTCGTTACGGCGGTGATGAATTCGCTGTCATTCTGCCAGAGACAGGGTTCGAAGGCGCTCAACAGTTTTCCTCCCGGATTCGTGAGCGACTTGCGAGTGACTGTCAGCAACCTCAGCTGTCAGTCAGCGTCGGCATCGCAGTTTACCCTCACGACGGTGAGACGATTGAAAAGCTGCTTCCCATCGCGGACCACACCCTGTACGAAATGAAGCGACGCGGTGAGGGCATGTTATCGCAGTCAGCATGAGGCTCACGTCAGGGACAAACCGCGGCGGTGCTCATCTGGCCGAAAATGCCATGAGGGGATTCCTGCCCTGCCCACTCGGCATGGATCTTCGACAAGCGCCTTATCTTATGACAAGCACAACACCATTACGGCGGTAAGGACAACGCAAGAATGACTGAGGGGCCTAGAAATCAAGCTGATACCTGGCGAGAGAATGCCGCTCTTCTGAATCTTACTCACGACAGTATCTTTGTCCGTGACATGAACGGCAGAATCCTGTTTTGGAACCGCGGCGCGGAAGAGACGTACGGCTGGTCAAGAGCGGAGGCCCTCGAAAAAGTCGTACAGGTGTTACTGTCAACCGAATTCCCCAAGCCGCTGGAGCAAATTGAAGCCGACGTGCTGGAGAACGGGCGTTGGGAGGGCGAGTTAGTTCATCGCAGGCGCGACGGCACGCACATTGTTGTAGCTAGCCGATGGGCCTTACAGCGCGACGCACGAGGCGCACCGGTCGAAATTCTGGAGACGAACAACGACATCACCTCGCGCAAGCAGGCTGAGGAGGTACTGCGAGAGAGCGAGGAACGAAATCGCGCGATTGTCGAGACTGCCCATGAAGCGTTCATTGCTATGGACGCCAGGGGCAGGATCACGGATTGGAACCACCAGGCCGAGGTCACTTTTGGATGGTCGCGCGCAGAAGCAATGGGTCGGCATTTGGTGGAGACGATTATCCCCCCGCAGTACCGCGAAGCGCACAGGAGAGGTCTTCAACACTTTCTGGCAACGGGTCAGGGCCCGGTCTTGGGCAAACGATTTGAGATCAAAGCGTTGGGCCGAGATGGACACGAATTTCCTGTCGAACTCACAATCACTCCCGTCCGCGTGGGATCGACTTACATATTCAACGCCTTCCTGCATAACATTACCGTACGTAAGCAGGCCGAGGAGGTGTTAGCAGGTCAGAAGGCAGCGCTAGCACGCACCAATGTTGAGCTCGCTGCCGCCAATAAAGAACTGGAAGCTTTCACCTACTCCGTCTCACACGACTTGCGCACGCCCTTGCGCCACATCGGTGGCTTTTCACAGATTCTGGAGGAAGAATTTGGCCCCCGAATGGACCCCGCTGCCCAGCAGAGCCTGCGATACATTCAGAAGGGTGTTCAGGAAATGGGACAACTGATAGATGATTTGTTGAACTTGGGTCGAATTGGGCGGCAAACCTTGAGAGAGCGACCCACGGAGCTCAATTTGTTGGTTGAGGCGGTTCTTGCTGACCTGAAACCGGAAACAGAAAGACGACAGATTGAATGGAAGATCGGGCAATTGCCTTCTGTGAAATGTGACCCTGGTTTGGTCAAATTGGTGTTTGTCAACCTGCTGTCGAACGCCATCAAGTTCACCCGCCACCAAGAACGCGCTATTATCGAGGTGGGCCAGATAAGGGTAAAGGGCGAACAAGTGTTCTTCGTCCGCGATAATGGTGTCGGCTTCAATATGAGATACGTAGACAAACTGTTCGGCATCTTCCAGCGCCTTCACCGTCAAGACGATTTCGAGGGCACAGGCGTGGGATTGGCTAATGTTCGGCGTATTATCCACAAACACGGCGGCCGTATCTGGGCGGAGGCGGAACCGTACAAGGGTGCCGCGTTCTATTTCACCCTGGGGATTTCGCAAGAAAACAGCCTCGAAAAATCAATGGTGGTAGGTGGAGAATGACAAAAAACGAAATAGAGATTCTTCTCGTCGAAGATAACGCGACTGACGTGGAATTGACCATGCGTGCCCTCCGCCATGACAAGCTGGATGGCTGCGTCCAGGTGGTGCGCGACGGCGAAGAAGCTTTGGATTGTCTTTTCTGCCGAGGAGCGTATAGCGCCCGCAGATTCGACCAGCCGCCCAGCTTGGTCCTCCTCGATTTGAAACTCCCCAAACTGGCTGGACAGGAAGTGCTGCGAGAGGTCAAGTCCGACCCCCGCACGAAAGCGATTCCCGTAGTCGTCATGACCTCCTCGGTCGAAGAAAAAGACTTGGCCCAGAGCTATCGGCTCGGAGTCAATAGCTACGTCCAGAAATCAGTGGACTTTCGCCTCTTCGAGGAGAGAGTTAAGCAACTGGAGCTCTACTGGCTGCATGTGAATGAGGCCCCGCCTCCCGGCGCCTTTCTCATGGAGTAGCAGAGTAAAGCGCAGCGAGTGACGCTGTTCTGCGCTTCGGGTTAGATCATGAACGAGTTATCGTCTTTGCCGCCGGATTGCGAAAACCATTTCTTTTCGGCCCAACCATGCCCTTGCTAGGTTAGGTCAAATTAATCACGCGAATTCCGCTTCGTTAAAACCCCCTGTAGCACCCATTCCACGGATCGCGAAAGCTGACAGGCTGTGAGCCTAGACTGAAACGCATGGACAACTGTTGGTAACAGAGCTTCCCACCAGCTATTGGACCCAACGCCCGATTAACGCCGCGAGCTCAACCGGTCGATGCAACACCATCTAATCAGTTGATCCGAGAATACTTCCCCATGGAGCACCGCTCTGTCCGGCTGTACTCAATCAGACCCTAGCCAGGATGGTGTTCCGTTTGAATCAAAGCTCGCGAACGACTTTTAGCTATTGAGGTCCCTGCAAGTGGGCGTCGACCTAGTGTTGCGTCGACCCATTGAGACCGCCGCGGTAATCGGAAACTGATCCACTACCCTCGGTAAGACCGCGTTGACAAGTGTGGAGGGGCACATTAGACTTGATGTTTGTCTCTGAAGGGAAAGGTGTGACTGAGCGCGATGAGGACGTACGTAGCCAAAGGAGAAGAGGCCGAAGCCCTAAAAGTGGGCGCGAATTGGTATGTGGTGGACGCGACGAACGCCGTGTTGGGACGGCTGGCGACCAAAGTCGCGCGGATTCTCATCGGCAAGGACAAGCCGAGTTTTACTCCCTATTTGGATTCCGGCGACCACGTGGTGGTGATTAATGCGGACAAGGTCCGCCTGACCGGCAATAAGCTCGAGCAGAAAGTTTATTACTCGCACAGCGGCTATCCTGGGGGGTTGAAGGCAGTGCCGGCCAGCCGCGTGCGCGGGACTCGGCCGGAGTGGATCGTGCGCGAAGCGGTTCTCGGGATGCTCCCGAAGAATAAGCTGCGCGCGCGCCGGGCGAGGAAATTGCGCGTGTACCGCGATGCGGCGGGTCTGGCGAGGCACGCCGGGCAGAAGCCGCAGCCGATTGCGCTGTAAAGATTCTCAGTTTTTCCGCACGTTGCTGTTCTTTTCTACGTTGGTCCGGTGCAGGCCTTCGCAGGGAATCAGCTGGACGTGGAGTTGAATGGGCCGAATAGCGGCTGTCGCATAAATTTGCCGCTCAACGGTGAGCCGTCTAGACGGTGGGTCAGGATCACGGAAGGTCAGGAGGAAAGTTGAGTACAGCGGGTACGCCCATTGCGGGCAAACAAACCTGGTTTCTGGGGACTGGGCGGCGGAAAGTGTCGGTTGCGCGCGTATTCGTTCGCGCGGGTTCCGGCAAGTTCACGGTGAACAAACGCCCCGTCGAGCAGTATTTCCCCAATCATGCTTGGAGGCACGATGCCACCGAGCCACTGAAGTTTACCAGCCTGGCCGAACAGGTGGACGTGGTGGTGAGCGCGAATGGCGGCGGTGTTGGCGGGCAGGCGGGAGCGGTGCGCATGGGATTGTCGCGCGCGATTGCGCGGTTCAATCCGGAGCTGCGGCCGGCGCTGCGCAAAAATGGATTTTTGACACGCGATTCCCGTATGAAGGAACGCAAGAAGTACGGACAGAAGGGCGCGCGCAAACGCTTCCAGTTCACGAAGCGCTAAAGAATCAGGCAGAGGGCTCAGAGGACGCTGAGGTCACGAAGAAGAGCCCGATGCAAAGAATTCCAGGAGGATGGCGCGAGTCATCCTCTTGAGATCACGGCCGGCAAGCTGCCGGCAAAAGGCTGTTCTTCAACGCTCTCTTTGACGCGTAGAGGCGGGCAAGCCCGGCCCCTCCGTGAGGAAAGGGCGAAGATGCAAACAGCTATTCGATTAGGAGGAAACTTGGCAGTAGAAATTACGATGAAAGAGCTGCTGGAGGCCGGAGTCCACTTCGGTCACCAGACGCGCCGCTGGAATCCGAAAATGAAGGAATACATTTTCGGAGAACGCAACGGCATCCACATTATCGATCTCCAGAAAACCCTCAAGATGTTCCGCGAAGCGAGCCGCTTTGTGAGCGAACTTTCCGCGCAAGGCAGAAACGTTCTCTTTGTGGGTACTAAGCGCCAGGCCCAGGAAGCAGTCGCCGAAGAGGCCAAGCGCTGCGGTGCGTTTTTTGTGAACCACCGCTGGCTGGGCGGGACGCTGACAAATTGGGCGACGCTGCAGAAGTCCATCAAGCGACTCAAGCTGCTCAAGGCCATGACCGAAGACGGCCGCATGGAGCAGCTCTCCAAGAAAGAGCGCGCGCGCCTAGATCGTGAGATGAAGCACCTCCACCAGAACCTGGAAGGCATTGAAAACATGGCGCAGTTGCCGGATGCCATGTTTGTGATCGATTCCAACGCGGAAGAGATCGCCGTGAAGGAAGCACGCCGCATGGGCGTTCCGGTTGTCGCCGTTGTGGATACGAACTGCGACCCGGACGTAGTGGACTGGATCATTCCGGGGAATGACGACGCCTTGCGTGCGATCCGTTTGTTCACCGCGAAAATTTCGGATTCCGTGCTCGAAGGGCACAACACTTATCAGCAATCGCAGGTGGCGGAACAGAAGTCCGCGGCAGATCAGGCGCTGGTCGAAGGCGTGGAATACGTTGATACGAGCGCTTACGAGCAGTACGAAAAGCAGGAAGGCGACTTCGTGGAGGGCACGGTGGAGACTCCGGCCGATGCCGCCGAGGCCACCGTCCCACCGGACGAGGAAGCAAAGTAAGCAAGCCGCGCGGATGGGATTATCGACTGGCCCGTCCCGATGCGCTCGGGACGGGCCGTTTTGCAACCTGCCGATGGATGTAACACGATTTGAATCGCCAAGGAAAAAAGATGAGTACACAACAACCAGCAGTGCAAATTCCAGCACAACTCGTAAAGGAATTGCGTGAGTTGACCAACGCCGGTTTTGCGGATTGCCGCGCGGCGCTCGTGGAAGCGAACGGCGACAAGGAGAAAGCCATCACCGTACTGCGCAAGAAAGGGCAAGCGGCGGCGGCGAAGAAGGCGCAGCGCGAAGCCAGCGAGGGTTTGGTGGGCAGCTATATCCACGCCGGCGGGAAAATCGGTGTGTTGGTCGAGCTGAACTGCGAATCCGACTTCGTTGCGCGCACAGAAGCCTTTCAGCGCCTCTCGCACGACATCGCCATGCACATTGCCGCGCTTGACCCGCGCTACGTGCGCCGCGAAGAAGTGACGGCAGAGATGCTCGAGAAGGAGCGCGAAATCTACCGCGCGCAGGCACTGGCCACCGGCAAGCCCGAGCAAGTCGTCGAGAAAATCGTCGCCGGAAAAATGGAAAAGTTCTACGAGGAAAACTGCCTCTACGAACAGCACTATATCAAGGACGAGAGCCTCACGATCGGGGAGATGATCAACCAGGCGATCGCCAAGCTCGGCGAAAACATTTCCATCCGGCGCTTCTCGCGCTTCAAGGTTGGCGAAGTGAGCGGCGGAGCGTCGGCAGAATCAGAGGCACCGCCCGTGCCTGTCCCCGGCAAGGCATAACTTACACAAGCTGAGTAGACAGCATTGCGGAGCGCTTCGGAAGATCCGGAGCGCTCATTTTTTTGGGGCGTCCCGGATGGCTTTTTGTCGCCCTGGGCTGGTCCGCAAGGGAAAAAGCGGAACGGAGTTTGGTTCTCCCCGCGCGCAGCGTGCGGGGCCAAAGATTGTTTGTTACAATTCCGAGGATTTTAGAACCTGCGAATCGGAGGCTCATGGCCGCGACGAAAAACGCTAACAAGAAGCTCGCGAAGAAAACCAAGCCGGCGTACCGGCGCATCCTCCTGAAGCTTTCTGGTGAAGCGTTTCAGGGGCCTGAAGGATTTGGCATCCACGGCGAAACGATTCTGTCGATTGCGCGCGAACTGAAGGAAGTTCACGCTCTGGGCGTGGAAATCGCGATTATGGTCGGCGGCGGAAACATTTTCCGCGGCGCGCGGCAAAAGGGCTTTGAGATCGATCGCGCCACCGGCGACTATATGGGCATGCTTGCGACGGTCATCAACGCGATGGCGCTGCAGGATGCGCTGGAAAAAGAAGGCGTCTTCACGCGGGTCCTGAGCGCCATTGAAATGAAGGAGGTTTCCGAGCCGTTCATTCGCCGGCGCGCCATGCGCCATCTGGAAAAAGGGCGCATCGTGATTTTCGGCGCGGGCACGGGGAATCCTTATTTTTCCACGGACACGGCAGCAGCCCTTCGCGCCATGGAGATCAAAGCGGACGTCATCCTGAAGGCGACGCGCGTGGATGGCATTTATGATGCGGACCCCGAACAGGTGCCGGAGGCGAGGCTTTTCGCCGCCATTTCCTATCGAGAGGTTCTGAACCAGAACCTCAAAGTGATGGATTCGACGGCCATTTCCCTGTGCATGGACAACGGCATGCCCATCGTGGTGTTCAATATGAACCGGCCGGGCAACATCAAACGAGTGGTCTTGGGCGAGCGCGTAGGTTCGAAGGTGACCCCGGCGTGAAACAGTTTTCGGTTATCGGCAGTCAGTTGTCGGTTTAAGATAGGAACCTGCCTAAAATTAGATGAGCGGCTTCGGCCGGGGGTGATTGTTGATCACGAACCCGGCACAATCTCTTGCTTCCAAAATCTTTACCAAGACCTGAGCACTGGAGACTGAGGACCTGAAAAATGATGACAATTGCGACAACGAAAGATGCGATGGCGGCAGCCAGGACACGTATGGAGAAGGCTGTCGACGATTTCCGCAAGGAACTGGCAACGCTGCGCACCGGGCGCGCGAACGCGGCCATCCTGGATGCCATCCGCGTGGATTATCATGGCACGCCCATGCCGGTGAATCAATTGGGCACCGTGATGGTGCCGGAAGCCACGCTGCTGGTGATTTCACCATGGGACCCCAGCGTGGTGCCGCTGATCGATAAGGCCATTCGCTCGTCGGATCTGGGACTAAATCCCACGAACGACGGCAAGATTGTTCGCGTGCCCATGCCCGCTCCCACCGAGGAACGGCGCAAGGAGATCGTCAAGCACCTGCACAAAATCCTGGAGAACCACCGCACCGCGGTGCGCAATATCCGCCGCGACATCAAGGAAGCCATCGACAAACTCGAGAAAGACAAGAAAATCAGCCAGGACGAGCACAAGCGGGCCATCGAAGAAATGGAAAAGTTCACGCACTCTGAGACCAAGAAGATCGAAGATCTCTCTGCCGCCAAAGAGAAAGAGATTCTGGAAATCAAGTAACACTCACGGTTTGGGCTGGGTTGGTTTCGACGGCGCCGTGCTATGGGGAGCCGCCGAATTTGTTTTTGGCGCAGAGGTTTCAGGCCGCTCGAGCGAGAAGTCTTGGGCTTCGTCACTCTGGACAGCGTGGAGGAAGGCGTTGTAGTCCGCCGCGCGAGTGCCGGGAATTTGCCTCAAGAGAAAACGAATGTGTCGGGAGGCGGTGAGCGTAGTTCCCTTGGCGGAGTACTGAGATGCGTACGTGGCGTAGTCGCGCTCGACGGAAGTCCCGGTCGGCGTTTGGGCCGCCGTACCGGCTGGAAGATGCAGCGTCATTCGAGTTTCCACTTCCAGCGGCGTGCCGAGCTCGATGGCGGTAGTTGCAGTATCCGCGGCGGGCTTCGCCAGAGCGTCGGGCAAACCCAACTGCGGGAGCAGCGCCGGGATGCGCACAGTCTTCTTCGACCAGTCCACGAATTTTCGCTGCTCCAGTTCGTATTCCAGCGCAAAGGGTTCTTTCGTCGCGTACGGATCAGACGCATTGACACTGCTCACTTGCCCACGGAAGCCGTCGGTGATCGAGAGAAGCTGGGCGAGCTCCTTCCATTTTTCCTTGGGCGTTTGATGAAACGCGACGCGCAGAAGTAGTTCATTTTCGCCGCGCATGGAGTAGTGGACTTTCGCTGCGAGCTCGCCGTCCGCAGCGAGCGACGCATCGACGTTTACTGTTTGCTTTGCAGAAAACGGAAGCTCGCCTGCCACAATGGGCCACTGGTCAGATACGGCAGGGCCGACGAGCAGAGTACGTTTCTTTTGAAATTGAGGAAGGATCATGCGATAGGGCGCTACTTCCAGATTCAGGTCCATCCAGACATTGATGGAAGGATAGCCGGACATGGTGAGAAGGTGATCGAACACGCCAGGCTGAGGGAGGTCGTATTCCTGATTTGCGGGACGGGAAATGACCAGCCCGGCGCGCGCCGGGCCGCAGTAATTGTTTCCAATTGCGGCAAACAGGATGAATTTGTCCTCTGCGGTTGCATAACCCGAAGAAAGAATGTCGGAGGGTTTGCGCGTCTTATACTCCGTGGCGCCCAATGGAAGGTCAACGGTTTTGATCTTCTGGGAAACAAAGTCATAAAACGAGTTAATCCACTCATCGGCGCTCTTTTTGCCCTGGATTAGCTCCTTGGCCTTCGGGTAGAACTCCTTGACAACGTCTTCCCCTGGTTCCAGCGTGGCACGCAGGCGGTTTGCAAGCTCTTCCCATGAGCCGTAAGTTGTGATGGTGACGTGAAGCTCCTTTTTCTCGGCTTCGCTATCACTGGGCGCGCTGGTGGCACCGACCAGGTTCCATTTGTACCGCAAACGGTCTGAGTCTCTGGTCTCTTCTTCTTGCTTCTGCGCTTCAGGGAGGTCCTTGGAAACTTTCATTTGGACAGTTCGCGAGGCGGGCAGATCGAGTCCGAAGATCTCGTAGGAGACGATGCCGGTGCGGTCGAAGGTGTGGTCAAGCCAAAAATCCGGTGCCAGCGGATGATGCGAGACGGTTCGGATGACGCGGTATTCGAGAGTGTCGCCGGGCTGGAGGCCAAGGATCCGCACGGATTTCACGCGCACGTCTTGATACGCGGGAGCATTGACGACAGCGGGATTCGGTTGATCGGTGATAGCGCCCGGCAAAATGTCGGCCGTGCCCCCGCTCGCGTGGGTGATGTGAACCAGCGGGATATTCACCGATTCGAACGAGCGGTTGAAATCAAAATTCAGCCGCGCGAACTGGCGCACGCCCAGTTCGCTGTTGATCTTCACCAGCGCATGAACTTCCTTGCGGCTGTCCCCGGTGATTTCAAATCGCACCTTGGTTTCGAGCAGCTCGATTTGCGCGGGATTTTCTGCCTTTTTCGGGGAGCCTGTTTTCTCGGGACTCTTCGCAGCAGGCTTTTCCGCAGGTTTCTGCGGCGCCGCCTGCCCTAGAGCAACCTGCTGCCCAAGCGCCAACAAAAAGAAGATCGTAACCGCATACAGACAAGAGACCGGAGGTTTGCCGCGAAGCTTCATTTTGTTCTCGAAGGCAGTGTAAAAGGGAGAACGGCGCGCGGTAAAGCCGCCGATTCGAATGCGTTGCCGCAGCAACACTGTCGGCGACAGCAGGCCGAAACCGTTGGACAGCGGCTGCGTCTGAGTGCGTGATAGTCTTGATGTGCGCTGAGAGCGCGAGGAGAGAAGCGATGCAACGTGTCCTGGTGGGATTCATGATGGTAGCGGCGAGTTTGTGCGCGGGCGGATTGCCGCTTCGCGCGGATGATCGGCCTCCCAAAGGCCCGGACGAAGATGGCACCAAGCCGGCGCTGGTTCGAATTGCGGGCGAAGGGCTGCTGAATTCGCACGCTTTCGAATACCTGACGCAACTGAGCGACGACATCGGCGGCCGTGTCACCGGCACTCCCGCCGAGCGAAAGGCGGAAGACTGGGGCGCCGCGAAAATGAAGTCTATCGGCTTGGAAAACGTCCACACCGAAAAATATACGATCTGGCGCGGCTGGTCACGGGGCACGGCAGAAGCGGAACTTCTCACCCCCGTACGCCACAAACTGCACGTGGATGCCATGGGCTGGACGGGCTCGACGCCGGCGGGAGGTGCTGAAGGCGATGTCGTGACCGTCAACATGTTCGATATCGACAATGAGATAAAGAATGTCGCAAGGCTGAAGGGCAAAGTCGCGCTGGTCATCACAAAAGGAAAGCCCAGCAAAGATTTCATGATGCTCTTCGCGCAGTTCGGTGACTTTTTGAAAGCTGCTGGTCAGGCAGGAGCAATCGCGGTGATCGGCGGGCAAGGCGGCGGAAAGTCCTCAGGTATGAACCTGACGCACACGGGGATCCTCGGCTTCAACGCAGATTTCGCCGTTCCTGTCTTGTCGATGACTGCTGAGGACCACGGGCAGTTGGAACGTTTTCTTGAGCGCGGCATCACGCCGCGGGTTCGCTTCAACGTGCAAAACGCATTTACGAATGGCCCCGTGGAGACTGCTAACGTCGTCGGCGAGATTCGCGGACGGGAACATGCCGAAGAAATCTTGGTGGTTGGCGGGCATCTTGATTCCTGGGACCTAGCCGAAGGGACAACGGACAATGGCTCGGGAATCGCGACGACCTTGGGAGCGGCCGACGCGATCGTGCGTTCCGGGCAGCGGCCGCGGCGCACTATTCGCTTTGTATTATTCACCGGAGAAGAACAGGGACTCGACGGCTCGTTCGCGTATGTCCATCAGCACAAGTCAGAACTCGCGAATCATCTGGGCGATTTGGTGCTGGACTTTGGGCAGGGGCCGGTCAAAGGTTTTCAAATGGGCGGCCGCGACGACTTAGTGTCGGCATTTCAACTCTTTGCAGATTCCCTGTCCCATTTCCATCGTTTGGAGGTAGACGACAAAGTGGAATCCGGAACGGATACACTGCCGTTTTCCATAGTCGGTCTGCCCGGCATCAATATGCTGCAGGAGACCACCGATTATAAATACACCCATCATTCGGCCGCGGATGCGCTGGAGGCACAAAAACCAGACGTGCTCACTCACAATGCGACACTCATGGCGCTGGCGGCGTTCTGGATCGCGGATCGGCCCGAGCGTTTCGCCTCACCCTGGCCCGCCGAGCGCACCGCGAAAATGCTGCGCGACCAGCATGAATACGAAGAGCTGAAAGCTTTCAACCTCTGGCCCTACGGCGACCTCGGGGCAGAAAATAAGGACAAGAGGTAAATTCTCAGAATTTGGCGCGGGGATTTGCCGGTGAGTGCGGTTGCCGCGCTATGGATGGAATTCATCAGTTTGCGGATCGGCGGGGGCTGCACGGCCCAGCTCTCCCATTTTGCCGGCGACCGGCAATCCATTTCACGCGAGAATCTTCTGGCGCTATCCTATACGATGAGTTGAAACGGTTTACCGTAGTCGCGCGTCAAAACAGCAGGACGGGAGAATTTTCTTCACAGTGCCCTTTCATATGAACCCAAAGCCTGATTTCTGGCCAGAGAGGATAGGTTTCGTTCCAGCGCTGGCGCTTGTCATCCTGCTGGCAGCGGGGTGCTCGAAGTCGGAACCTGCAAGCGTGCTGGGTGACGCGTCGCATCCAACCCCCGTGCACTTCTACACCGTGGCCGAGGAGACGGCGAGGCGGCGCATACAGGCCGTCGGCTCGCTCTACGCGCTGGAGGAAAGCACGCTGAGTTCGGAAGTGGAAGGCCCGGTGGCTGAGGTGCTCGCCGATGTCGGGGACAATGTAAAAGAAGGACAGGCGCTCATTCGGCTGGATCCCCGGGAATTGCAATTTGAGGTGGACCGGCAGCGCGGGATCGTCACCCAGGTGCGAGCGCAATTGGGGATCGGACCCGCTGATCCGCCGCCCACCGACCCAAAGAAGATCGCTTCGGTACAGCGCGCGGAAGCGGATTTATTTGACGCGGACCAGAAATACACCCGCGCGCAGGAGATGTTCCGGGACAAGCTGATTTCGCAACAGCAATTGGACGAAGGCGCGAGCCGCTACCAGAGCACCAAGGCGACATATACGGTTGCGCTGCAAGAAGTGGACCGGTTGAAAGCGTTACTGGTCTCGAGCGAAGCCAGCGAAAAGCTGGCGGAGAAAAAATTGAACGATGCAACCATTCGCGCGCCTTACCGCGGCGCGATCAAGACTCGCAATGTGCATCCCGGCGAATACCTGCGGGTGCAGAGTCCAGTGATGGTTCTGGTGCGGATGGACCGCTTACGCGCGCGGCTGGCGGTGCCGGAGCGCTGGGCGGGATGGGTGAAAGATGGGGCGACGATTGATCTGCACGTGGAAGCGTTTCCAGGAGAAACCTTCCATGGAAAAATCTCGCGCATCAATCCCGCAGTCGCACAGGATTCGCGGACATTTGAGACGGAGGCGCTGCTCGTGAATTTGGATGGGAGGCTGAAGCCGGGCTTTTTTGTGCAAGCTTCGATTCCGAGCGAGAAAGAAGAGAAGACGATTTTTCTGCCGGAACGGGCGGTGAATTACCGGTATGGCGTCTACAAGGTATTTCTGCTCAATGGAAACCGGGTTTCGGAGCAGCAGATCCATCCCGCCGGTCAGACCGAGGATGAGCGCGGGCGGCGATTTGAAGTCGCGGAAGGATTGAAGCCGGGCGACCGTGTCGCGGTGGCCGTTTCCGGGGAACTGCGCGATGGCGCGGTGGTGCGAGAGCAGACCGAAGGGAACGCGCCGGCGGCGAAGTAAGAGCGGCAGAAAGAACAGGCGCAACAAGCGTAAAAAGCGATGAAGCTCGCTGAAACCTGCGTCAAGTATCCTGTCTTCACGGTGATGTTGATTGCCTTCCTCGTGACGCTGGGCGCCTTTTCCTACCGTGGCTTGGCCGTCGACCTTTTTCCCAAAGCGGACCCTGCCACGGTAAACGTGGAAGTACGGCTGCCGGGAGCAACTCCGGAAGAAGTGGTGACCGGAGTCGTTTTGCCGCTCGAAGACGCGATTTCGTCGGTAAGCGGGATCGATGAGATCAACGTTTATTCCTTCGAGGGATTCGCCTACATCACGTGTACGTTTGTTTTGGAACGCGATATCGAGGGGGCGGCGCAAGACATCCGAGAGAAGGTAGCGGGAGCGATTGATCGGCTACCCCGCGACACGCTGCCCCCGATTATCACGAAGCAGGATCCGCAGTCCGACCCTATCATGACGCTGCTGGTGAGCGGTTCGATGAGCCGCCGGGAGCTGACGGAAATCGCGGACAAGCAGGTGCGGCGTGCGATTCAAACCGCGGACGGAGTCGGCAGCGTGGAGCTTAACGGCGGGCAAAGGCGCCAGATCCGGGTATTGCTCGATGCGCAGAAGCTTACCGCGCACAACTTCACGGTGCTGGACGTGCGCGAGGCATTACAGCGGGAAAATATCGAGGCGCCAGGCGGGCGCATGATTACCGGCCCGCAGGAGTTGGGGCTGCGCACGCTGGGAAGGGTGACGTCGGCGGAACAGTTTGGCGAAATCGTGATCGGCACACGCGGGGAGACGCCCGTGCGCGTGCGGGATGTCGCGCAGGTGGAAGACGGGGAGGAGGAACTGCGCACCTGGTCGGCGTTATTCCGGAAGCGCACGCCAGCGCAAGATGTCGTCTCGATCCAGGTGCTACGGCAATCGGGCGTGAACACGGTGCGGGTTGCAGACAACGTGAGAAGCAAGGTCGACAATCTGCGGTCCCAGATGCCTCCGGGAGTTCAGCTCCAAGTTGTTCACGACATTTCCGAATTCATCAAAGCTTCAGTGCATTCGCTCATTGAGCATCTGATTCTGGGAAGCATTCTCGCCAGCCTAATCGTGTGGGTGTTCATTCGAAACTGGCGCGCGGTGCTGATTGCCGCGGTGGCCATTCCTGCGTCCGTCATCGCCACATTCACGTTGATGCGCGGGATGGATTTTTCGCTAAACAACATGACGCTGCTAGCGCTGACGCTGTCCGTGGGGATTGTGATCGACGACGCGATCATCGTGCTCGAGAACATTTTCCGGTACATGGAAGACAAAGGAAGAGACCGCGTTCTTGCCGCGATAGAAGCCACTAAGGAGATCGGGCTGGCGGTCATGGCCACGACACTGTCGCTGGTGATTATTTTTCTGCCTATTGCGTTCATGACCGGCTACGCGCGGAAGTATGTGAATTCCTTCGGGTGGACGATGGCGATGGCGATTCTGGTGTCGCTGTTGGTGGCCTTCACGCTGACGCCGATGATGAGTTCGCGACTGTTGAAATTAGGCCAGCGCAAAAAAAAAGCGCACTCCGAAGGATTTCTCCATGCTGTCGAAGAGAATTATCTGAAAATGTTGCGCTGGTCGCTGGCACATCGACGCGTCATCGTTCTGATTTGTGTAGCGACGTTTCTCTCCACCTTTGGTTTTTATCATTTGGTGGGGCGCGACTGGATCCCGGCGGACGACCAGTCCGAACTGAACAGTTCCTATACCTTGCCCGAGGGCACGTCTTTGGAGAAAACGACGAAGCTCGCGGAGGAGATCTCGGAGCGTGTCGTCGCACTCCCGGAAGTAGCTCTGGTCCAGTCCTTCACGCACGGCCCGACGAATCACGCGCATTTGTTCATCGTGCTGGTGCCGCGAAGCGAGCGAAAACGGACGCACACGCAGATGGCGACGGAAGTGCGCGGAATCTTGGCGAACTATCGCAACATGACTTACAACGTGCGCCTGCCTTCCGTGCTCGGCGGTGAAATCTATTTTCCGATCGCGGCGGTGATACGTGGACCGGAACTCGCTCAACTAGCGGAACTCAGCAAAACGGTGGCCGGCCGGATGGCGAAATATCCCGAGTTGGTGGACGTCAATCCCAGCTTGAACCTGAATACGCCGGAGTTGCAGGTGAAAGTGGATCGCCAGCGCGCTGCGGACATCGGCGTGCGCATGACCGACGTGAGCGATGCCGTGCGGTTGTTTTATTCCGGGGAAGATGAAATTACTCGCTTCAAGGAAGGCTCGGAGCAGTATCCGGTGACGATGCAATTGCTGCCTCAGCAGCGGGATAACCCCGACGTCCTGGCGCGCATGATGGTGCCTTCGACGAAGCTGGGCCAGGTGCGGCTAGAGAATGTTGCGAGCATCGTGCGTGGCGCCGGGCCCGCCACGCTCCAGAGGTACAACCGCGAGTTTCAAGTGGGCGTCTACGCCAACGTCGCTGCCGGCTATCCTTTGGACCTTGCTGCTGCTCACACTGTGCAGGCCATCAAAAATGTCGGGCTGCCAGCGGGCTATTCGTATCTTTTTTCGGGGCAAGTGAAGGTCCTGGAGGAGACCACCTGGAATCTCCTCCTGGCCATGGTGCTGGCCTCCATTTTTATGTACATGGTGCTTGCGGCGCAGTTTGAAAGCTTCTCTTATCCCTTCATTATCATGCTGACGCTGCCGCTGAGCGTGCCGTTTGCGCTCTTTTCGCTGTGGATCACCGGGCGGGCCTTGAGCCTATGGAGCGCTTTGGGGATGTTTCTGCTGTTGGGCATTGTGAAGAAGAACGGCATATTGCAGGTGGACTACACCAATCGATTGCGTGCCGAGGGAATGCCGCTGCGGGATGCCATCCTCGAAGCCAATCGGGTGCGGCTGCGCCCCATCCTGATGACCACTCTCTCCATCATTGCGGGACTGATTCCGGTGGCGATTGGCATCGGGGCGGGCTCGGAGCAGCGCGCTTCCATCGCCGTGACCATTATTGGCGGCCAGACACTCTGTTTATTGTTGACGCTGCTGGTTGTGCCGGTGGCCTATTCGTATTTAGCGGAACTTGAGGCCGTCCCCTGGGTCGAATGGGCGAGCCGGATTGCCGGGCGCGCGCGCACCGCTCCACGCCCCTCCGACAACGACTGAGCAGCCGAGTTTTCGTGGCGAAGCAGCAAGAGCGATTCGGGCAGGCAGGGAAGTCAGGTTCGAGGTGAAGCCGCACGGGCCGGCTTGGAGGACTCACCCAATGGCGTGGAATCGGCGAAGGTGATGCGTGGCGCACGCAGCAAGACGAATAGTTCGCCTGACCAAAGGAGAATATCCAGCAAACGTCCGCGCTCCAAATTGCTGAGATTTTCAGACTGTAGGCTGATCTCAAGAGCTTTCTGCGAGCATTCCTCAATGAAGGCGCGCATGGAGGGCAGGTCCACGGGATCTTCATGGAACTTCTGGCTACGTGGATCCACCGCCTCCAGCTTGGCGTAACACCGGAGCAGAAAGTGGTTCAGGCAGAGAGCCTGCTGATCCAGCGAAGTGATCGCGGCGCCACCACAAGCATTTTCATTGCAGATCCGTTCCAAAAGCTTTGTATCCATCTGGCCCAGGTCCCCTGATTCACCTCGACAATCAAGCTCATTGGTCTTCATCTTTTACTCAATAAGATGCGCTGCGCGAGGCAAGCGTTTCTTCCTGGGCAGTGATCTCCCCGATCAGAAGAGCCGCGCCGACCGTACTTGTTTCCTTGTATACGGAGGGCAATGGCGGCACGTGCGCATACTCGCGTACTGCCCATTCTCCAAGTCCTGTCTTTTGAAATTAAGACAAACTGCTGGGAACCCCTCAAAGTCAACCGCCCCCCGCCGGCTTCCTCAGGTTCCTTCAGGTTGCGGAGGCTACGGCCATCGCACGGACATCATCGTCGGAGTAGCCCAGGCTGCGCAAAATCTCGGCGGTATGTTCGCCGAGGAGCGGCGGCGGCAAGCGATAGCTGACTGGCGTGCTGGAAAAGCGGATCGGATTGGCGATACTTTTCGCCGTGCCTATCGCCGGATGCTCGAGCTGCACGATCAACCTCCTAGCGCGGGTCTGAACATCATCCACGGCCTCGGAAACGGTATGGATGGGCGCAGCGGGAATTTCCGCCGCCGCGAATTTTTCCAACCAGGATGCTGCGGTCTCTCGCTGAAAAGTGTCTCGCAACAGCGGTAACAGAGTCTCGCGGTTCTTGATGCGGTCGGCATTTGTCTTGTACCGATCGTCGTTGCCGATTTCGTCCTGTACGCCCATCACGACTACAAATTTCTTCCACAACGCGTCTGTCCCCACCCCGACCACAAAATACCGGTCGTCACACGCGCGAAAAACTTCGTACGGGACGATATTCGGGTGCGCATTGTCCCAGCGTTGCGGCGAGGCTCCAGCGTTCAAATAGCTGCTCCCCGCGTTGGCGAGCCACGTCAATTGCGAATCGAAAAGCGCCATGTCAATAAATTGGCCACAGCCGGTTTTCTCTCGCGCGAAGAGCGCTGCGAGAATTCCCATTGCTGCGTACATTCCGCAAGTCATGTCTGCAATCGCGATAGGGTAGCGCATCGGCCCGCCCGCTGGTTCGCCTGTGAAGCTCATTACGCCGGCTTCCGCTTGGGCAAGGATGTCGTAACCGGGCTTTCCTGCTTTCGGGCCAGTGAATCCATAGCCGGTGATACTGCAGTAGATGAGCCGAGGATTCTTGGCGCAAAGCGAGCCGGGATCGATCCCGCGCTTTTTGAGCGATGCCATCGAGGGCTGATTGTTGATAAAAACATCCGCGGTCGAGAGCAGCTTTTGGAGCGCTTCCTCCCCGCAAGGGGAATCGTAGTTGAGCGTGATGGAGCGTTTGTTGCGGTTGGTCGCCAGGTAATAAGCAGACTCGCCGCTGACAAACGGCGGGCCCCAAGTCCTCGATTGATCACCAACGCCCGGCCGCTCGACCTTGATGACATCGGCGCCAAAATCGCCCAGCAGCATGGCGCAATAGGGACCCGCCAGTGCCTCGGTGAGCTCCACTAGGCGAGTGGCATTTAGGATGGTATCCACGGTCGGCGATTATAACTGACATCTTCTTTGTGCAACCTTTCCGCAGGTAAATCCTTGGGAAGAGTAGGCGTTACGATTTTTGCTTCGCCGTCCCCTTGGACTTGTTGTGAGACGTAGGCATTCAAGGAAGCCAAATCGGCTCCATCCCAAATTTGGTGGAAGTCCACTAAAGTTTCCACAGATACTCCTCTTGTGTTTTGAAGGGAATTGGGCCTAAACTCCTACCCTGCAATGGTTTTCGCAAGCCGCCTCCTACCTGTGAGAGCTTCCTGGCTTCCGAAAACGGGGTGAAGTCTGAGGGAGAAAAACATGAACAAATTGTTGTGTGCCTGCTTCGTGCTGGCACTTGCGATGGGACTTGGCTCAACCGCGTGGGGGCAGTCGAAGATTACTGCGGGAACCGTCCAGGGGGACGTTCTCGATGAGAAGGGCGGAAGCGTGGCGGGCGCAACCGTGGTAGCAAGGAATCTGGACACCAATTTCACGCAGACGGAGACGACCAACACCGACGGACACTTTGCCTTTTTAAGTCTTGCTCCGGGCCGCTACACGCTCACCATCAGCAAGCAGGGATTTGCCAATCTTCTTCAGCAGAACGTGAACCTCACAGTCGGGCAGACCATCAACATCCCGGTTACCATGAAAGTTTCCTCGGTTGTACAGGAGATTACCGTTTCGGACGTCCCCCTCCTGGAGACCACAAAGACAGAGTCCGCCTCGACGATCAACGAGCTTACCGTCAGTTCCACGCCCGTGGTCGGCCGCAAGTTTGAAGACTTGCTCACCCTGACCCCCGGTGTGAGCATCACCCAGGGCCCGGATGGCGATGAGATCAACATTAACGGGCAGCGCGGAATTTTCAATAATATCAGCCTTGACGGTGGTGACTACAACAACGGGTTCTTCGGCGAGCAGATGGGCGGTCAGCGCGCGGCCATTGACATCACCCTCGAAGCCGTAAAGGAGTTCCAGGTCACGGCGAGCGGCGCCAATGCCGAATTCGGCCGCACCGCTGGCGGTGTTGTGAATGTCGTCACGAAATCTGGAACGAACGCTGTCCACGGCGCCCTGTTCGAATACTTTCGCACAGAATCTTTGACCGCTGCCACGTCGGATGGCAAGCCCCTCGATGGTTTCCGCCGCAATCAGTTCGGGGGTAGCCTCGGCGGCCATCTTATCAAAGACAAACTGTTCTTTTTCGGCGCTGGCGAGGGCATTCGCGAAAACCTGAACCGGAAAAACCTTGGTGCTTCGCTGGGAACTTGCCCGGTAGCAAGTCCAGTGTTCAACACCAACATCAGCGATGCGCAAATCGTCGCGAGTCCCGAATGCCAGCGCGAAGTGCTTCTGAATTTCTTTAAGACGGCTCCTTTTCCGTCGCCCTTCAAGAACACCGACGAGAGTCTTCCTGTCATCCACCAGGTGAGAAATGCCGCAATTTTCGGGCGCGTGGACTACAACCTGAATGCCAGGAATCAGATTTTCGGCTCCTACAACTACGACTGGTCCAAGAACCCCAACGAGACGTTTGACGTTCCAACCTACGGCACTACCGCGAACGGCGTCGAGGGCCCGTCAAAGATTCAGGCCATCAGCACCAACTGGTTCAGCACTCTTTCGAACACTATGCTGAACGAAGCACACTTTACCTACGCGAGAGAAAACCGCCCGCGCGGAACGATTAATCCCTCCAGCGTGCCGGATACCGCCATGGGTTTCGGCCCCAGTTTCCGCTTCGGCCAGCCTTTCTTCCTCGAGCCGACCATTGATGAGCTCTTCTATCGCACCGACATTCGCGACGATTTCTCGGTCGTTCGTGGGAAGCACACATGGAAAGTAGGTGGGGAGTGGATCCACAGCCGGAATTCGCAGATCTTCCGCGGCTTCTTCGCTGGTCGCTATATTTTCTCCAGCGTGACCGGTTTCCTACATTACGCCACGATCCCGCCAGGAAATCCGCCTGGCTTTGGTCCCACGGCCGTCGAGTGTGATGATGCGAATTTCAATCCGGTAGCCTATGTGGGCCCGCCCCCGAGCCAGTCCTGCCCCGCCGGGACCTCGCCCTCGGGTGGACCATTGTTCCTCTATCTTCAGCACGGACGAACATCGACCAATGAAACCCTCGACCAGTCCGGGCAGTCCAGCATTGCTAATGAAGACATCTCTTTGTTTGCTCAGGACACTTGGAAAATTTGGCGCAATTTTACTTTCAACTATGGTCTGCGCTGGGACGCACAGCGCTTTCCCAACCCCACTGTTCCACCATCAAGTACGTCTTACAGGAATGACCTCAGCAATCCTGCGTTTGATTCAACTGGATTCCTCCCGAACCAAAACAAAGAGTTCCAACCGCGGGTGGGATTTGCCTGGGATATTCGTGGAAATGGCAAGTCAGCGCTCCGCGCCAGTTATGGCATCTTTTATGCCCGCCAAAACATGTTGACCCAAGTGGGCGCCATCACCACGAACGGGGTGCAACAGCAGGAGATCGTTGCAGTCACCGGCTTCAACTCGGCCGGAGGCAATCCGCCGACTTATCCGGGAATAGTAACTGTGCCCACTAACGTCACATTGCCGATCGCGCAAGCTGGTGTCACTGTGTTCAGCAAAAGTTATGAAAACCCGCGGATTTACGCGACAAACGTGGGCTACGAACAGCAGCTTGCAGGCGACTACGCCGCTTACGCGGACTTTTCCATATCCCAAGGCGTTCACCTCACGCGCTTCACCAATCCAAATGCTGGCACAGGCTTCACCTTGCCCACCGTCGGCCAGGACACCGTCAACTACGTCGGTGTGCATGCTCCTTTCCCAGATCTCGGTGACATCACTGATACGGTCAGCTCCGCGAGATCACTCTACCGCGGCGTGACTTTTGGTATGCGCAAGAGAATGAGTCATCGTTTCCTCTTCGACGCGAACTATACGTACTCGGTCGATCGGGATGACGATTCGAATGAGCGTGATCCGTTCACGTTTCGCTATGCAAATCTTTTCAATCTCAAAGCGGAGTATAGCTACAGTGATCGGGATGAGCGCCACAAGTTTAACGCTTATACAGTTGCCGACCTGCCGTGGGGTTTCCATGGCAACGTGCGCATGCAAGCTCATTCCGCACAGCCCATCACTGACAATGTCAACGGCGACGGAACTGGTGCGCCGTGCAGCTTCCAGAACTCGAGGACCCGGTTTGTGATTCCGTCTGCTGGTGGCACAGCCATTGACTGCGGCCGTAACCATCTCCGCAAGGACAATGCTTTCTTCACCTTCGACTTCGGCGTCGATCGCCGCTTCCATCTTGGGGAGAGAATGTCCCTCATCCCGAGGCTCGAAATGTTCAACACCTTCAACAACACAAACAACGTGAATCCGTTGTCGTCGCCGCAGCTCTTTGACTTCAACGGCTTCCTGCGTGTCGGCGTCGGCGATCCGCGGCAAGCGCAGTTGTCTGTGCGCTTTGAGTTCTAACGACGGGCGGGGCTAACACGCCCGTTGTGGCAAGTTGTAGGACGGGTCGCTTCTGCTGACAGCTCGGACGAGCGCTCATCGCTTTTCAATTTGCGAGCGGCACGATGATCGTGCCCACAAGTTTCTGTGACACTGCGGAAGAGGCGGCAGTGCCATTGCGTCCCGTCCACCTTGCGCGAGCAGGCGGCTGACCCACTTCAATTGTCCCCGTGTCGTCTGTGGCAATTTGTGCGCTGCTTTTTGACACAAGCTGCCTTGGCGGCGCTTGCTTGGGCGATGCTAATCCCCGAGAATATAGGGTTTACAGAGACGCATTTTTTTCTGCGGAGTGCGTGGTCACTGCGCGCTTAAGAGAAAAGCGAGTGCAATGGCAAGTGCGATCAATTCAGCAAAACGATTTATTGCTTATTTTTCGATGGAGATTGCCCTGGAGAACTCCATGCCGAGCTACAGCGGCGGACTCGGCGTGCTTGCAGGTGACACCATTCGCGCCGCGGCCGACCTGCGCCTGCCGATGGTGGCGGTGTCCCTTCTTTACCGCAAGGGCTACTTCACGCAGCTGCTTGCCGAGGACGGCTCGCAGACCGAAGAACCCGTGGAATGGCGCGTTGAAGATTTTTTGACGGAAGAATCCGTCCGGACCAGCGTACCACTAGAAAACCGCCGCGTCGAGCTTCGCTGCTGGCGGTATTCCGTGAGTGGCGTGCACGGTTTCGATGTTCCCGTCTATTTCCTCGACGCTGACCTGCCGTCAAACGCGGACGCCGATCGCAACCTCACCGGATCCCTGTATGGGGGTGATTCGTTCTACCGCCTCTGTCAGGAGGTGGTGCTTGGTGTCGGCGGCGTGCGCATGCTGCGTGCGCTGGGCTACAAGGACCTCACGCGCTACCACATGAACGAAGGCCACGCGGCGCTCCTCGCTTTGGAATTGCTCGGCGAAGAAGCGGAGAAGGCAGGGCGCACATCCATCCGTGGCGAGGACATTGACAGAGTCCGCGGCAAGTGCGTTTTTACGACTCACACTCCCGTTCCCGCCGGGCATGATCGGTTCCCCATGGAGTACCTCACGCGTGTGTTCCCCGCCCAGACCAACTTTTTCGATTTGAGCGACGCCTCCTCGGCTGACCTGGTGAAGCGGATTCTGCGAGCAGAGCAAAATGTTCCCGGCTTGCAGGAAGCCGCGCGCAGCGGCGCTTCGGTGAACATGACTGAGCTCGCGCTGAGCCTCAGCACTTACGTGAACGGTGTCGCCAAGCAACACGGCGAAACTTCACGCCAGATGTTTCCCGAGGTGCCCATCGAGGCCATCACCAACGGCGTGCACGCGGGCACCTGGACTTGCCCGGCGTTTCAGCAGCTCTTTGATCGCTACATTCCATCCTGGCGCGAGGATAACTACAGTTTGCGAAGTGCTCTCGGGCTGCCTGCGGAGGAAGTCTGGGCGGCTCATCTGATGGCCAAGCACGAATTGCTCGAAGCGGCGCGTAAGAGAACGGGTCTCCACTTGGACCCTGAGGTCTTCACCATCGGTTTCGCACGTCGCGCCACCGGATACAAACGCGCGGACCTCATTTTGTCCGATCTCGATCGCCTGCGCCAAATTGCCAAAGACGCCGGCCAGTTTCAGATTGTTTTTGCCGGCAAGGCTCATCCCAATGACGCCGGTGGGAAAGACATTATTCGACGCATCTTCAAGGCGAAAAAAGCTTTGCGGAAAAATGTGCACGTCGTGTTCCTGGATGATTACAACCTGGAGTTGGGTGGAAAGATTACTTCCGGCGTGGATCTCTGGCTCAACACGCCGCAGTTTCCTCTCGAGGCTTCCGGCACGAGCGGGATGAAGGCTGCTCTGAACGGCGTGCCCAGCTTGAGTATTTTGGATGGCTGGTGGGTCGAGGGGCACATCGAAGGGGTGACCGGATGGTCGATTGGTGAGTCACGCCGCACCGCTGGGAGCAGCGCGCCGACCGACAACCAAGCTGAGGCCGAATCGCTTTATTCGAAACTGGAGAGCGTCATTCTTCCCCTGTATTACCGCGAGCGCCGCGAATTCTTGGAGGTCATGAAGCACGCCATCGCCATCAACGGCTCATTCTTCAATACGCAGCGCATGGTGCAGCAGTACATCACGGACGCATATCTCCGCTGACTTCGGTCTCGCGCTGATGGTCAAACTGGCCTTCTCCATTCTTTTCGTATGAACCTCAGAAGTCGTTGCATCTCGGAGGAAGTTCCAATCGTGATGCGCGCGAAGCCGGGCCCCATGTCCTTGCTGCGGTCGCGTAGCAGAATTCCTAGCTTTTCCAGTCTGCGAAACAGGCGTGATCCGAGCGATCCAAAATTTGCCAACAGAAAATTTCCTCCACTGGGGTAGGATTTCACCCCTAGTTTTTGCAATTGTGCCGCGAACCAGGCGCGCAAACGCTTCACTTCCGTAACATACACTCGCATCGCTGCGGGATTTCCTACGGCGGCTTCTGCCGCAACCAGCGCAGCAAGGTTGACCGGAAAGGGCGGCATCGCGCGGCGCACAAAAGCAAGGGATCTCTCGCAGGCGATCACGGCGCCCAGACGCAACCCGGCGAGCCCTGCCACCTTTGAGAATGTCCGCGTCACGAAGAGTTGAGGATACCCGTGAATCCAAGGAACAGCCGAAAAACCAGAAAACTCAGCGTAAGCTTCGTCCATCACGACAACCGTGTCCGTGGCGGCCTGCAGGATGCGCCGCAATTCTTTTTCATGGAGCAGCGTACCCGTTGGATTGTTCGGATTTGCGATGAACAGTACGCGTGGCTTCTTACGCAATGCGCCGATCACGTCTTCAAGTGGAAATCCCATCTCACTGTCATAGCGAAGCGCATCGGTCCGTGCTCCCGCGATCTCCGCATAGTAGCGGTACATGGGAAAAGTCGGCTCGCAAATCAGGATGCGGGTTCCCGAATCGACGAAGGTGTCGAAGAAAACGCGCAGCGCATCGTCGCCGCCATTTGTGAGCAGCAATTCCTCGGGCCGCACGCGGAAGTAGAGCGCCAGCTGCTTCGTGGGCTTTTGATACTCGGGGTACATTGCAACTTGCTTGGACGTGAGTTTTGCCAGCGCACGCAGTACCGTCGGCGAACAGCCGGAAGTATTTTCGTTGAAATCAAGACGCATCTTATCGGATCGCCCTTCGGCAGGCGCTTCATACGTGCGGCGATTCAGGATTGCCTTACGCACGGGAAGATTCACTTTCATCGGCGGACCCTCGCGGTGTTGTGGCGTGCCAACAAACCTTCGGATTCTGCCAGAGTTTCCCGGTCAGCGGCGAGATCTTCCAACCCGCGCGCTCGAACAGAGCCAGCGT
Source organism: Acidobacteriota bacterium (assembly GCA_003224145.1). Taxonomy (GTDB): domain Bacteria; phylum Acidobacteriota; class Terriglobia; order Acidiferrales; family UBA7541; genus Acidiferrum. The sequence continues at coordinate 46,130 of QHYN01000200.1, read as the reverse complement.
GGATTTTTGCCTGCGAGCGGGAGTTGGCTGTAGCGCACGGAATCTGATATAGAACAGGAAGTATTGGACGGGAAGGATACCTGGGAGCTGCCATGGAAGAGAAGATTCGCAAGGACGAAGCGGCGTGGAAGAAACGACTTACGCCGAATCAATATTATGTGACCCGCCAGAAGGGCACGGAGCCACCCTTCACTGGCGAGTATGAAGATACGGAAACCCCAGGTACTTACAAATGTGTCTGCTGTGGGCAGCCTCTGTTTCGTTCCGACACGAAATACCATTCTGGCTCTGGATGGCCCAGTTTCTATGCCCCGGCTAACGAAGATGCCGTGGAGAGCGAAACCGACACCAGTCACGGGATGCGCAGGATCGAGGTAAAATGTAGCCGTTGCGATGCCCATCTGGGCCATGTCTTTGACGATGGTCCACAGCCGACCGGCTTGCGTTACTGCATTAACTCCGCCGCGCTGGAACTCGATGAGGATTAAAAGAAAACGCCCTGGGCTCTGACCAGGGCGCTTTCTCTCAGTTCTTGTTTCTCAAGGAACAGCAAACAGAAAATCAGGCGGCAGGGCAGGAACACGCGACCATTTCCGCGACCGGATCGCGCTCCCACACGCCGAGCAGCAGCACCTTTGTGCCCGTGGGATACTTGAACACATAATACGTGTGGGAGCGGCCCTCTACTTCATAGAAGCCGGGTCGGCGCGGATCGGGGCGCGACGGTGCGCCCGCCACAAGAAGCTGGCGCAATTCCCCGATCTGTTCCTGCGAATGGTTACGCAGGTCTTCTAAAAGGGGCGGCTGTTTTGTAACGGTGATCATGATTGGGTTTCTCCGCCACATTGAGCTTATCTTCTCCTCATCCCTAAAGACGAATGAAATTGGAAAATGTTTCACGGGATGCAACAATTTTTGGGGTCGTTTGTAGACAATTTGGTCGGGGGGCTGGCGGCGGTTTTTGACTGAATTCGGTTGGATCGTGGGCAGGCAGGGGATTGCGCTGTATTTTCCGGTTTGCCCGTCTCCCTTATTCTTCAGAGGGTATCGGCCTACGTTTTCTATCACCGCGGGGCAAGCTCGGAACGCATACGTGGAGAGACTCGTTCTTTGCGTTGGCTGGTCCGAATTTCGGGATTCCAGTTTTCGATTTTTTTGTTGTAATAGAATACGGGTTAGTATCTCGACTGGTACTTGCGTTGGGCTCGCTTCCCTGAGATAGTGTCGTGCTGATCCTTCACAGACAGGGATGGCTACCGTGACAAAAAATGCCCCGAACAGAGACAAGACCTCTTTTGGCAAAGACCGCCGCCGCAAACATCATCATTGGCTCGTGAGCATTTACTATGCCGATGGCGAGAAGTTCGGCCGCGTTTACACCGACAAGGACAAGGCGACTCGCTTCGCGGAGCGACAACGCCGCTCGCCAGTAGTGAAGACCGCCCGGGTTACTCAGGTTTCCTGATCAGTTTTTTGGTTCTCGGCACGGCGGCATTGACCGCCACTGGCAGCCCGGGCTTGTCGCTGCCCTTGGGGCATGCTATAAAAAGAAGGTCGTTGAGCGGCCTTAGTATAGTGGTAGTACGGAACCTTGCCAAGGTTCAGGTGTCGGTTCGATTCCGATAGGCCGCTCCAGATTCACTCCTGAGTTTTCCTCAGCCTTGAGAATTTTCCGTGAAATTCTCGCCCAAGTGCCGTTACAATCGGCCCTGTACTCTCGCTATCCAATGGCCAAAATCATCATCGCTGTTGGCAGCAAACGCGGACCTAAGCTCAACGCGGTTGCAGAAGCTCTCGAAGCCTTCTCGATGTCTCTTTCTCACAACGCCGAATTCGAGCTCGTCAGTATCGAAGTGAACAGTGGAGTCAGCCACACGCCCTTGTCCCAGGAAGAGTTGATGCGGGGCGCGCGTCAAAGAACCGAAGCGCTTGCGCAATTAGCGCACGAAAGCGGTGCCCCTTGGCGCTACTTCGTCGGCCTGGAAGGTGGCCTCCACGTGGTCCATGACAGCGCTTCGCCAAACCTAACGATCCATCATGCTGATGCGCCGCAAAGCAGGCGTCGCCGCGTTTTCCTCGAAAGCTGGGCGTACGTTTCTGACGGCGCGCAAGGCTATTACGGACGCTCGGGCGCCATCGAACTGCCACAGTCCCTCGTTCGCGAAGTTCTTGAAAACGGTACCGAGCTTGCCGTGGCCATCGATCGGTTTGCCGGGGCTGTGGGCATTCGCGACGCGCAAGGTGCCTGGGGCGTGCTTTCGGGCAATTTCATCACGCGCCAAGAAGCCTTTCGCGTCGCCGTGATTGCGGCCTTCGCGCCGTTCTATAATGGCAAGATGTACAGCGCCGCAATGTCCGCTTCCGGCTGACGGTTTATTGATACGGCCATCCGTAGTTTGACGTGGAATTTGCAGCGCGGCCTACAACAGAGTAAGGAGACGTCGTGGACATCGTCAAAGGCAATATGGGCTGGATCGAGGTCATCGTCGGCCCCATGTTTTCCGGCAAGAGTGAGGAGCTAATCCGCCGCCTGCGCCGCGCGGAGATCGCGCGCCAGCGCGTACAGATTTTCAAGCCCGCCATCGACGAACGCTATGCCGCCAATGAAATTGTTTCGCACTCCGGCCTCGGCATTCCCTCGGACAACATAAGCAAAGCCGCCGAAATCATGGACAAGTTGTCCCCGCGCACGGAAGTCGTCGGCATCGACGAAGCCCAATTCCTGGGCGACGAAGTCGTCGATGTCTGCACTAAGCTCGCCAACCTTGGTAAGCGCGTCATTGTCGCGGGCTTGGACACCGATTATCGCGGCCGCCCATTCGAACCTATGCCGCGCCTCCTCGCCATCGCCGAGGAGATTACCAAGCTGCTTGCCATCTGCGTGCGGTGCGGCAATCCTGCCGTTCACACGCAGCGCCTCGTCGAAAGCGAAGAACTGATCGTGGTTGGTGCGATGGGCGCTTACGAAGCCCGCTGCCGCCGCTGTTTCGAGCCTAATCCTGCCCTCGCCCTGGAGAAGAAGGACGGCCCCCAGCTCATCGCCCGCAACCGTACCGCTACCGCCGGTGGGAACTGAGTCCTTTCCACTGTTCTCCGCCTGCTGCCGCTGCGAGGACCGTTGCCTATCCGTCGACAGTCGTTCTTGTCCCTGCTTGAGCTAGGGAAGCCATTCCGTCAAACTGGCTCGACTGAAATTGCCCTGAATCGAGCTAGCGCGCACACATGATCATCGAATCCAAAGCACCGACCCGTGTGGACTTCGCTGGCAGCACGCTCGACATTTGGCCGCTCTATCTCTTTCATCCAGGCGCGGTCACTCTGAACGCCGCAATTTCGCTTTACGCTTCCTGCGTCATCGAAACGCTTCCGACCAGCGACAGCCGCATCAAACTGGTTTCTCGCGACATAAAGAGCGAAGAAAGTTTCCCCTCTTTCACCGCTTTGGTGAAGGCCAAACGCTATCGCCTCCCGCTCCTCGCAGAAATCACCAAGTTCTTCCACCCTCAGGGCGGCTTTACGCTCACAACGGATTCCGAAGCCCCCGCGGGCGCGGGCATCGGTGGCTCCAGCGCCATGGCTGTCGCGATATGTGCCGCGCTGGACCGCTTTACCGGAGCAGGGAAGAGCAAGGTCGATTGGATCCACATCAGTCGCGACGCCGAGGCCATTGTCATCAACGTTCCCACCGGCACCCAGGACCATTACCCCCCGGCCTTTGGCGGCGCTGCGGCGATCGAGCTGCCTCCCGGCGGCGAACATCGCGTGGAACTCCGCCTAAATCTTGATGAGCTCGAACGCCGCGTCGCGGTCTGCTACACCGGCAAGCCCCGCCAGCACGGCATCAACAACTGGGAAGTGTTCAAAGCACAGATCGGCAGCAACCGCGCCGTGCAGCACAGTCTCGGACGAATCTCCGAAGTCGCCCGGCAAATGCGTTTAGCTTTCGAAAAGCCCGACTGGCAGGAGGCCGGGCGCTTGATGCGTGAGGAATGGTCTTTCCGCAAACGAAATCTCCCCACGATTTCGACGAAAACCATTGATCGGGTTATCGAAAACGCGCGCCGCAACGGGGCGCTGGCCGGTAAAGTGTGTGGCGCTGGGGGTGGTGGCTGCGTGGTTCTCCTCATTGAGCCAGAAGCTCGGGAACGCGTGGAAAAGGCCATCGTAGAGTCTGGTGCTGAGGTCCTTCCCGTAAGCATCGATCGTCAGGGTGTCCAGGTCATTTCCCGCTAAGGCCTGCCAAGACGGTTTTGTTCTTGAATCAGGGGTCCGTCCCCCCGTTACAGTTCTGTCCCATTCGAGTATAGTTTAGCGGGATGGTTCTTTTTCCGAGCTTGGCACCTGTTCAGGCGCCTTGTGGCATCATAGAATAGGTGTAGCGGACCCCGTCGGGACGAGATCCGTGATGCTTATGTCGAACTGGACTGTTATTCCTTTGGCGTTTTTGCTCCTGGCTGATGCGGACATTCCGCGAGCGAATAGCCTTCGTCCGGCGGAGAAGCCTTCCATCAGCTTCCGGTCGGATGAGGAAATCCCTCTTTTCCCGAACACGGGAAACTCTTCTGACAACACCCAGTCTCAGGAGAAGTCGACCGGCACGTCGAGGAACGCCCCGCTCCAGGAAAGTTCGAAGCTGTCCCTGATTCGTTTTGTCTCCGGCGAGTTCGCCAAGGCCGTCAAGGCTCTGCCCGCCGGGAAACAAGGCATTATCGTATACGTTGGCAAGCCGCTCAATACGGAGCTCCTCGACCGTGCGGTTGCCACCCACGGTGCAGCCGTAAATACTGGCGACAATGTGCAGATCACCAAGCTGGAATTCCGCGATCACCAGATCGTCGTGGATTTGAATGGCGGCGGCCGCGGCAAGCACCACTGGCGCGATCATCTTCAGATTGGCATCGGAGGCGGCTATCCCACGATGCGGAGCACCTCGACCCAGGAGGGTGGCCCACCGGGACTACAGCCCGGTATGGGCAGCACCATCTTCCTGGAATGGAATAAATCCGTTCCCGACATGTCCCCAGCGGATTTAAAGCAGCTCCTTTCACCTTTCCTCAATTTCGAGAAAGAGCGCTCCGCGTCGGTGCACTGGGTTGATACCCTGCCGCCGGAAATGAAAAAGGCCATTCAAGAACGCAGGCCCGTGGTCGGCATGGACCGCGAGGAACTCATCGCCGCCATGGGCAAGCCCGACCACAAGGTCCGCGAGCGCGATGCCGAGGGCAACGACATCGAGGACTGGATTTACGGCCAGCCGCCGTCGAAAACGGTCTTCGTCCGCTTCACCGGCGACCACGTCACCAGCATCAAACAATTCCCGCAATAACGCCCATACTCAGCGCTTCATTCACGCGGTTCCACGGCACTTGGCCATTGCAACACCAAAATCCTTCCGTCTTCTTCCCGCTCCAGCGTCGGTGCGTATAGCCCCAGCAGTTCCCGCCGCCACCATAAACCTTGCGATCGTTTTTCCCCTGGCGTTGTGAACCAGTATTGCCACAGCACCGCGCGCACTTGCCGCGGCGGTGCGTGCGGAAAGGGATTTCCGGCAAACAGCAACAGCACATCCGTGCTGCCGCGCAACAAGGCTTGCTCCGTGCGCGGTACGATCGGCTCCTGGCGCCATGTGCTCAGCGACGCGAACCATAAATTCCAATCAAAGCGCGGCTGGTACGGCGCATAGATCCCCGGCGGCTTCGCTGGGTCCTGTGGTTTGAACCGGAACGGGTACACCAGCCACGTCTGCCCATCCTCCGAGCCTTGAAACTCAATCTCGTAGCGCCCGCGCGTCATCATCGCGAACAACCCGTACCGATTGGCAATGCGAAACGGTTCCAGCACGGAGACGGGCACCGTCGGCAGCCCCACTGGCTTCACCATCCATACCATCTCTGCCAGTGTCGCGTAGAAAATCCATGTGAGCATCACTGTGGTCACCGCCAGCTTCACCGCGGTCCACCGTGGGCGCAGCATGTCTCGCCAATCTTTTTGCGGATTTGCTTCGGCGATCGGTTTCGCTTCCTGCGACTCAACAAACTCCCTTCTCCATCGCTGCGGCAGGAGCCGCCGCAGGAACTTGTCATCCAGCAGGAGGAAGCCCAGCACCAGTACCAAATAATTCAGAAATGTATAATTCGCCGAGAGGATGATCCCGAACTGCCACGGCGTGAGGATGCAAAAGCATAGAATGCGAAAGCTCCGTGGCAGAAACATCATCCACGCCAGCCCCAATTCCAGCGCCAGCGTTCCAAACGCCGTCACCGCATGGAACCAGTGCGGCCAATGCTGCATGTACCATCCGATCCACGTGGGTAGCGGTCCGTTCTGGTAATACTCGTCCAGCGCCGTGAAGTTTCGCCACTCCGGATCGCCTCCCACGATTTTGGCCACGCCCGACTCGAAATAAATCCGGAAGCATTCCCAGACCAGCAAAAACCAACTCGCGCGCGAAGGTGGGCTCGTTTTCTCCCATCCCGGCCGCCATCCCCGTGGAGCGAAGAACATGGCAATGAATCCCGCTTCGAGCAGCATCCCGTCGGATTGGTACGCGGAAAAATCTTGCGCCGCGCTCACGAAAGAGAGAAAACACACGAAACAGATCGCCAGCATTCCTCGCGGCCAGAAATTCAACACCAGCAGCACCGACGCAATCATGCCCGCCCAGCAAATCCCGGTCAGCATATGCGAACTACGCGAAAACCACAGGAGCGTCGGCACGTACCAATGGCCGGTGCGCCCAAACTGTTCGGCCACTGCTTGCAAGTATTCGTTCGCGGGAAGAATTCCGTGCGGCCCGATCAATCCTTTGATTTGGAAAACGAGCGAAAAAAACGCGGAATAATAAATCAGACCGAGAGCACGCAGAAAAATCCAGCGGGGAAGCAGCCTGTCTGCCGCGCCCCGTTCTGAAGCAAACAGCCAGCACAGCGCTGACGCAGGTGAGCTATCCTTCATCAGCCGCCATTATAGCCCGCAGGCTGCACCTGGACTGGTGCTCGCCTAAATTGGCCCTGTACCAAATCTTTCTTGACCCGTTTTGCGCCCGCGCTATAATAAAGGTTGGGTAATACCGCGAACTGTTTCAGCGCTCTCCCTATCATTCTCAGGAACACGCATCAACCTTTTCGGAATCGGCGGTTCGCATTCTCCTGACATACGGGAAATTCGAGTTCTTTTAGAATCAATCGATTACGAATTGCAAAATCTATAAGTCCTTTGCTTTGACATTCATACAAAATGCCGGGTGTGTGGGGGGTACCTCGTGCTGCCATTTCATAAAGTATTACTTGAAGTTTGTTGCTAACCTCCAGATCGGCAAGGCTTTATCCCCCGCGAATGGCGAAACTAGTCTCTGAAGCAAACGGCCCACATTGAACCGCACTCGGTTGACTTACGTTGACTTTTCCTATCGCTGCCCCTACGATTTTACCTTCCACGCGCGGCTGCATCTCGCTCCATTCGGCCGCTACAATTCCAAGGTTACCGCACCGCGGCCAACGAACCAGCATCGGAGGAAGGTATGCCCATCAAGGTCGGCATCAACGGCTTCGGCCGCATCGGGCGTAACATCGTGCGCACGGCCCTCGACGACAAGGACATTCAATTTGTCGCCGTCAACGACATCACCGACGCGAAAACGCTCGCGCACCTGTTGAAGTACGACTCCGTTCTGGGCAACTTGCCGCACAACGTTACTCATACCGATGACACCATCGCCGTCGAAGGCCGCAGCTTCAAGGTTTTCAAGGTGAAGGATCCCGCCGAACTCGATTGGGCCTCGGTTGGCGCCGAAATCGTTGTGGAATCCACCGGCCTTTTCACCAAGGGGCCCGACGCGAAGAAGCATCTCCGTGCGCCGGTGAAAAAAGTGATCATCTCCGCGCCTGCCGATGGCCCTGACGCCACCTTCGTTCTCGGCGTGAACGACAAGACCTATGACCCCGCGAAGCATCACGTCATTTCTAACGCTTCTTGCACGACGAACTGCCTTGCGCCCGTCGCCAAGGTTCTCCAGGACACTTTCGGCATCAACAGCGGCACCATGACCACCATCCATTCCTACACCAACGACCAAAAGCTCCTCGATCTGCCTCACAAGGATCTGCGTCGGGCACGCGCCGCAGCAATCAACATGATTCCCAGCTCTACCGGCGCCGCCAAGGCGCTGCATCTCGTGATTCCCGAGCTCAAGGGTAAGCTCGACGGCTACGCCATGCGCGTACCTACTCCCAATGTCAGTGTCGTCGATCTCACCGTTTTCGTGGAAAAGCCGGCGACCGTCCAGTCGGTCAACGCCGCTCTAAAATCTGCCGCGAACGGCCCAATGAAGGGAATTCTCGCCTACACCGAAGAGGAACTCGTCTCCGCCGATTTCAAGGGCAATTCCAACTCTTCCATCGTGGACGCAGGCTATACCAAAGTCGTCGGCGACCGCTGCGTCAAAGTTTTGGCCTGGTATGACAATGAGTGGGGCTATTCCTGCCGTTGCCGCGACCTGATCAAGCTCTTAGCGTCCAAGTTCTAGTCAAATGTGTCATTCTGAGGTCCCAGCAGGTTCGGGCCCCGAACGATCTCAGACGCTGCGTCCTGGCGCGTAGTCGCATTTTGTAGATCACGAATTATGACATCATGACCAAGCTCACCATCAGCGACCTCGACCTCAAGGGCAAGCGCGTCTTCATCCGCGTGGACTTCAACGTCCCGTTGAAGGATGCCGCGGTGACGGACGACACCCGCATTCGCGAAACGCTTCCCACTCTGCGCCTGGCCATCGAAAAAGGTGGGCGTCTCGTCCTTGCATCGCATCTTGGCCGCCCCAAGGGTCCAGACGCAAAATATTCACTCAAGCCTGCGGCCAAGAAATTGGAAGAGCTTCTCGGCAAGCCGATCGCTTTTGGCCTCGATTGCATCGGCCCGGGAGTCGAGGGCCAAAGCAAAGCGTTGCGGGACGGCGAAGTCCTGGTGCTCGAGAATGTTCGTTTTCATCCCGAAGAAGAAAAAAACGACGAAGCCTTTTCAAAGCAGCTTGCCGCTCTCTGCGATGGCATCTTTGTTTGTGACGCTTTCGGCTCAGCGCACCGCGCCCATGCTTCCGTCGTTGGCATTACGCACTTTGTCCAGCAAGCCGCTGCCGGCCTGCTCATGGAAAAAGAGCTTTCCTACCTGGGGAGAGCGGTCACCGATCCTGCGCGACCTTTCGTAGCCATCCTCGGCGGCGCCAAGGTCAGTGACAAAATCGAAGTCGTCGAAAATTTGATGAAAATCGCCGACGCCATGCTCATCGGCGGTGGCATGGCCTACACTTTTCTGAAAGCCGACGGCCAGCCCATCGGCAAGTCTCTCGTTGAGGACGACAAAATCGATCTTGCCCGCCGTCTCCGTGAAGAAGCCCGCCAGAAGAAATTCGCGCTTCTCCTTCCCGTCGATCACGTCGTCGGCGCGGAATTCAAGGCCGACACCGCCACGCAAACCGTTTCCACATCCGCTACTCCCGACGGCTGGATGGGCCTCGACATCGGTCCAAAAACCATCGACACCTACAAGCAGAAAATCGCCGGCGCCAAAACCATCGTCTGGAACGGCCCCATGGGCGTGTTCGAGAATCCTGCCTTTGCCAGAGGCACTCTAGAAATTGCCAAAGCCGTCGCTGCAGCCACCACGAGCGGGGCCACTTCCATCGTCGGTGGAGGAGATTCCGTTGCCGCCGTTCACCAGTCTGGCGTCGCTGATAAAATCTCGCACATGTCCACGGGCGGTGGCGCTTCTCTGGAATTTCTTGCCGGTCGCAAACTCCCTGGCGTCGAAGCCTTGACCAACAAATGATTTCCGCCTCTTCTCTGCGAAATCTCAGCGTTCTCCGCGCCTCCGCGTTATCTTTTCGTTTCGTTCTATGGGAGGACTGAATGCGCCGTCGCGTCATTGCTGGTAACTGGAAAATGTTCAAGACTCAATCGGAAACGCGCGCCTTCTTCTCCGCGTTTGCTCCGTTGGTTGGTTCCTCAACGAACTGCGATATCGTGATCGCGCCGCCTTTCACTGCCATTCCTGCCGCCGTCGAAGTCGCAAAAGGCACCAACATCGCCATTTCCGGCCAGGATGTTTTCTGGGAAAAAGACGGCGCCTTCACCGGCGAAATTTCTGCCAACATGCTCGTCGAAGCCGGCTGCCGCTACGTCATCATTGGCCACTCCGAACGCCGCCAATTTTTTGGCGAAACCGACGAGACCGTCGCCAAAAAAACGAAAGCCGCCCTCGCCGCCGGCTTAACTCCCATCGTCTGCCTTGGCGAATTGCTTTCTCACCGCGAAGCCGGCCAAACCCATCACATCTGCAAGTCCCAATTTACTGGTGGCGTCGCCGCGTTGACCGCGGACGAGTTCTCCCGTATTCTGATAGCTTACGAACCGGTTTGGGCCATTGGAACGGGCCGCACCGCAACCCCGGAAATCGCCTCCGATGTGCATCGGTTTCTCCGCCAGTGTGCGGCTGAGAGATTCTCTGCCGCCCACGCCTCCGCCCTGCGGATTCTCTACGGCGGCAGCGTCAAGCCTGACAATATTCAGGGGTTGATGGCGCAGGAAGAGTTGGACGGCGCGCTTGTAGGGGGAGCGAGCCTGGATGCCAAATCGTTCGCCACGATCGTCAGTTTTGCATAGCGCCGGGCTTTAGCCTGGCATCAAGGTTTTCTTCGAATTTGTGTGAGGTCTTGCAATGACGCCAGCTTGGATGAAATGGGCCATCGCCATTTTGATTGGTTTCGGAGTCATCGCCGTCGGCTTCCGCTACGCCGGATGGCTCCTCAGTGGTTTTTTCATTTTAAACTGCTTTGTGCTGATCATCGTTGTGTTGCTGCAGAGCGGCAAGGCCGCCGATCTGGCCGGCGCTTTCGGCGGAGCGGGCAGTCAGACGGCTTTCGGTCCACGCGGTGCCGCCAACGTTCTCTCCAAGGCCACCACCTGGTGCGCGATCATGTTCATGCTCTGCGCCTTGGCCTTGGTCCTCCGCACCGATAAGGCCGTCGAGCAAGGTGGTTCTGTCCTGCAAAAAGTCTCCAAGCCCGCTCCGGCGCCGACTCCGGCTGTCCCGCAACCCAATACGCATAACGCTCTGCCGCCCGCCCAGCAACCCGGCACTCAACCGCCCGCTTCGCAAACTCCATCTGGTTCGCAGCCGGCGCCCGCAACGTCTCAGCCAACGCAACAGCCTCCGGCATCTTCGCAACCCGGGCAGTCAGCGCCGGCACAAAAACCTCCGGCAAGTACGCAGCCACCAGCGAGCTCCCAGCCCGCCCCAACACCAACGCCGACGAAGAAGCCCTAGCTCTAGCCCATTGAGTTGTCAGATCTGAACTGTCGACTGAAGACTAAAGACAAAAAACTAAGAACTAAGAACTAAGAACTCACGACTAAAAACTGGTTTATGGTTGCGGGTCTACTCGTCCGCAGCTAAAATGGTTTTGTCTCCCACGTGCGGTAGTGGCGGAACTGGCAGACGCACCAGCTTGAGGGGCTGGCGGTAGCAATACCGTGGAGGTTCGAGTCCTCTCTACCGCACCAAATTCTTCACAGGAACATCTGCACGAGCTGGGCCGACTTATCGGACAGGGGGGCGAGCGGAAGCTTTTCGTTTAGGCTGCAGCGTCCGTCTGACCTACGAATCCTTATTTCTTCGGCAAAGGCTCCCAGAGTTCGATCCGGTTTCCGTCGGGATCCTGGATCCAGCCAAACTTTCCGTAATCGTATTCCTCTACCTTCGGATCCACCCACATGCCTTCTTTTTGCAGAACGTCAAGCAAGGCATGCAAATCATCCACCACGTAATTCACCATCAGGCTTGCATTGCTCTTTCCGAAATACGTTGTAGACGCAGGAAAAATGCACCACGCGGTGAAGTTCTCTTTTGCGGGGCTGTCCGGCTGATGCCACTGGAACATGGTTCCATGCTCGCCTTCGCTCACAATGCCCAAATGTTTGGCATACCAGGCGCGCAGTGCTTCCGGATTCTCAGATTTGAAGAAAATTCCACCGATGCCGCGCACTCGCCTCATGGCACGCGCATCATACGCTTGCCTGGGGACCAGGGACAAGCCGGGCCCGTGATAAACTTGTCTGTTTTCCGCGGCGCATCTTTTCTTTTTGCGGCGCGGCGTCCAATGGGGCCGGCAATCGATTATGGTCACACCGTGCGCGATCTTCGTCTCCATCTTGACTTGCTTGGTGCTCGCGGCTTCTCCCGGCTGCTCTGCGCAAAGTTCCCCGTCTACGACACCTCAGACTGCACCCTCGGAAAAAGTCGTCATCGATACAGACATTGGCGATGACATCGACGACGCCTTCGCCGTGGCGCTGGCTTTGCGCAGCCCGGAGCTGCAAATCCTCGGCATCACCACGACTTTCGGCGACACCGAAACCCGTGCCAAGCTCCTCGACCGCTTTCTTGGCGAAGTAGGGCGCGCGGATATTCCCGTGGCCGCCGGGGTGCCCACGCCACCTAAGGCCGTACTTACGCAGCGCCGTTACGCCGAAGGCGGGCACTTCGCAAAATCGTCTCATCCGGACGCTATCACTTTTCTTCTCGACCTGATCCGCCGCAACCCGGGCGAAATCACGCTCATTGCCATCGGCCCGCTCATGAACGTTGGTGCCGCCGTCGACAAAGACCCAGACACCTTCCGCAAGCTCAAGCGCATTGTCATGATGGGCGGCTCGATCAAGCGCGGTTATGGCGATATGGGCTACGGCCCGCCCCACGGCCCCGAGCCCGAATGGAACATCGTCAATGACATTCCTTCCGCCCAAAAGCTCTTCGCCGCTGGCGTGCCCTTGTTTGTGATGCCCCTCGATTCCACCCAGTTGAAATTGGACGAGGTCAAGCGCGCCTTCCTTTTCCGCCAGGGCACTCCGATTACGGACGCGCTCACTTTGCTTTATCGCCAGTGGGGCCAAGAAACGCCTACGCTCTTCGATCCCATGACCATCGCCTTCCTCGTTAAGCCCAGTCTCTGCCCGGTCCAGCCGATGCACATCCGCGTGGACGAAAAGGGTTTTACGCGCTCCGACCCCGGCCCTCCCAACGCGAACTCCTTCAACGCGCAGGTTTGCCTCGACTCGAGCCCCGACGCGTTCTTTCGATTCTTTCTTAACCGCCTCGCCGCTCCGTAAGTTCCACTAGGCGTGAGAAATCCTCATCAAATGGGAACACCAATCAGGTCCTGCGCGCCGCAAACGAATGGCGGAAACTGAAACGGGCTGCATCAGCGTTGCGTTGCGGGCTGGGCGGCGCCGCAGGAATTGCAAAAACGCGCACCGGCCACGCAGGGCTTTCCGCAAGTGGTGCAGAAAAGGCCTCCGCCAGCCGCGGGTTGCGGAGGGGCAGCGACTTGCCGCTGCGGCTCCGAGGAGACTGCCCAAATCAGCGCGGCAATCCAGCCAATGAACGTCCATCCTGTGAGGAGGTTGAGCAGGAATATAGCCGTGAAGTTGGACTTGTGCCGCGCCAGATACGCGGGCAGAAAGTAAAGGAACAGCGACACCAACAGAAAAATCGGATGGAAATGGAAAAAGGGGAAGATCCACAAAGGAAGAGTCAGCATGAAGCACGCTCCAGTAGGACTGTGTTTTACCACGGATTCAGCCAGTTTGGGGCGTAACCCTCCAGGAGCACGATGAGCGGCCCAGCAAAGCACCCGATGATACCCGGCCGCTCACTGAGCACGCCTCTTGTTTTTTCCCATCCGATGTATTCTATTTATCCACCCCGAAGGGATTAGTTCGTTCGGAGGCGGAGGTCTCTACTTACAGCGGGCATGGTCACCTACGACAGCGGCGCAAATCAACCGAAGTCGCCACCCGCCGGCTTCCTCTCCCGCCATCTCTTCACCACGGACCACAAGACCATCGGCCTACAATATCTCTGGCTTGCGCTGTTCAGCGTTTTTCTTGGCATGGCCATATCGCTGCTCATGCGCATCCATCTGGTCTGGCCTGTCGCGCGCCTTCCATTCCTTTCCGCCCTCGGCAGCACACCAGAGAGCTTTGCCACACTGCCTTTGCTCCATGGCTCGCTCATGGTGTTTCTTGTCCTTACCGCCGCGCCCCAGGCGGGCTTCGGCAATTATTTTCTTCCGCTGCAAATCGGCGCGCGCGAAATGGCCTTTCCCACGCTCAACCTTTTTTCTTTCTGGGTCACGGTTGTTTCGCTCATCGGCATGACCGCTGCATTCCTGGTTGCCCCGCAGTCGGGAATCACGCTTTGGATCGTTTCCGTCTCTGTTTTCTGCGCCGCTTCGCTTTTCAGCGCGCTCAATTTTACCGTCACCACGATCGACCTGCGCGCGCAAGGCATGACTCTTCCGCGGCTTCCGCTGACAGTGTGGGCCTGGCTCATCAACGCCATACTCAGCCTGCTCATTTTCAGCATTCTCCTCGCCGCGTGTCTCTGTTTGCTCTCGGATCGTTTTTTCGGCACGCACTTTTTCTCAGCGGTGAATTTTCTCGCCTCTCAGCCCGCGAATATTGCCGCCGACGCTTTGCCCGCGCTGTGGCAGCGCCTCTTCTGGTTTTTCGCGCAGGCCGAGGTCTACGTGGCCATGCTCCCGTGCTTCGGTATCATTTCCCATCTCATTGCCACGTTTTCTCGCAAACCTGTTTGGAAGGAACGCCTGGTTGTTCTTGCGCTGTGTGGCGTGGGCCTGGTTGGCTTTTGTGTCTGGGGCCAGCACATGTTCTCCAGCGGCATGAATCCTTCTTCGCCTCTGGTTTTTTCGCTTCTCGCTGCCTCGCTCGGCTTGCCTGCTACCATTCTCATCATCAGTTGGTTCGGTACGCTCTGGGATGCGCGCATCCAGCTCAACACTTCCATGCTGTTTGCCCTCGGGTTCATTTCCCTTTTTCTCGCCGGCGGACTCTCCGGGATTTTTCTCGCGCGCCACGATCTTGCTTCTTCTGCTGTCAGCGAAGAGTTTGTTGCCGGGCATTTCCATCTCGTGATGGGTGTCGCGGCTACCTTCGCCATTCTCGGCGCCTTGTTTTTCTGGTTCCCGAAACTCTTTGGCCGCCGCCTCAACGAACCGCTGGGCAAAATCCACTTCTGGCTGACCTTCGCCGGTGTTTATTGCGTTTTTATGCCTATGCACTGGCTGGGACTCATTTCGCATGCGAACATTCGCTCCGACAGCGGCCTCACCGCCATCGCTGCGTTGATCGGCCCGGTTCGCTCGTTCATCACGTTCGCCATACTCATTACCGTTTTTGCGCAGGGGCTCTTTCTGTTCAATTTTTTGTGGAGCCTTTTTCGCGGCAAAAAAATCGAAGAGTGCAACCCTTGGCGTGCTACCACGCTCGAATGGAGTGTCTCTTCACCGCCACCGGCGGATGATTTTGGTGTGCGCGAACCCGTGGTTTATCGGGGTGCGTATGAATTCGGCGTGCCCGGTGTGGCCGAGGATTTTGTTCCGCAGCACCTTGCGCCGGGAGAAGTAGTCAGGACCTGCTCGTTGGAATAGAGGGAAGGAAGATATGCCGGGGACAACCGCAGTTCGAGATGTCGAACTCATCATCGAGGATTCGAGGGGCGGCGGAGGTGGCGGTCAGCCACCCGCAGGCGGCAACGGCGGAGATGATGGGGATGACGGCAAGCGCCGACGCAATGGGTCTCCATCATCCCGGCGCTTCTCTACAGCAATCACCATCGGCGTGATCTCCATCCTCATGTTCTTCATGGCTCTGGCCAGCGCCTTCCTTGTTCTTCGCCACACCAGTGAAGTGTGGGTAACCGTGCACCTGCCCCGGATTCTTTGGTTCAATACCCTCGTTCTTGTGGGAAGCAGCTTCACTCTGGAACGGGCGCGGTCGCGGCTTGCTCTCCGAGATATGCTCGGCTTTCGCAGGCTGTGGTTCGCAGGCACCTTGATGGGATTCGTATTTGTTGGTGGACAACTCGTGGCTTGGCGACAACTGGTGGCGCAAGGCGTGTACATTGCGAGCAACCAGGCCAGCAGTTTTTTCTACATTTTTACAGGGGCGCACGCCGTCCATCTGCTGGGAGGAGTGGCGGCGCTGCTCTTTGTTGCGCTGCGCAATTTTGAAAAGTCGCAGATCTCGATTTCCACTGCCGCGGAAATCACTTCCTACTACTGGCATTTTATGGATGGACTTTGGGTCTTCCTGTTCGTGCTTCTGTTTCTTGGCGCGTAGATTCGAATCGGCCTGCTTAACATTTCAAAAACTCGCCGATGGCTTCCACCACCCACGCGATCTGATCCTTCCGCAATTCGGGATACATCGGGAGCGATAGAACTTCCTGCGCAGCACGCTCCGCGTGGGGAAAGTCAGCGCGTTTGTGGCCAAGAGATGCATATAAAGGTTGCAGATGCAGGGGATGGGGATAATAGACAGTGCTGCCAATCTTTCGAACGGCCAAGTGCTGCTGGAGGGCATCGCGCTGCTCCGTTCGAATCGTGTATTGATGATAGACGTGTTCGCAGCATTCCGGTTCGAGCGGGGGCATGACTCCAGGGATTTGTTGCAACAGGCGACTGTACGTCGCGGCGTTCGACCGCCGCGCGTGCTGCCATTCCGAAAGATGGCGCAGTTTGACACGCAGAATTGCTGCCTGGATCTCATCGAGACGGCTGTTCCAGCCAGGTTCGCTGCTGAGATATTTCTCGGTCTGGCCGTGGTCGCGCAGCGTTCGAATGCGTGCGGCGATCTCGGTAGAGTTCGAGACGACCATGCCCGCGTCACCATACGCGCCCAGGTTTTTTGTGGGGTAGAAGCTGAGGCAGGCCACATCGCCAAAGGAACCCGTCCGCCGTCCTTTGTATGACGCTCCGATGGTCTGTGCGCCGTCTTCGATGACCGGCAATTGGCGCGCTTTCGCAAACGCCAGAATCGGGTCCATGTCGGCGGCGAGTCCGTAAAGATGCACGACGATGATGGCACGCGTTCGCGGTGTCATGCGGCGTTCGAGTTCAGCGGGGTCGAGGTTGTAGGTTTCCGGGCGAATGTCTGCGAAAACCGGCCTCGCTCCCAGGGCGCTCACGGCGCTCCCGGTGGCAACAAAGGTGAATGTTGGCAGCAGCACTTCATCGCCAGCGTGCACGCCACACGCGCGCAAGGCCAGCATGAGCGCGTCCGTGCCGGAGGCTACCGCAACTCCGTGCGCGACGCCGCACAGCGTGGCGATCTCCCGTTCCAAAGCGGCGCCTTCGCGTCCCAGGACAAATTGCTGCGAGGAAAGCACGCGATCGATGGCCGTTCGAATCTCCGCGCCAATCGCCGCATATTGCGCGGTCAAATCAAACTGCGGCACAGGTTCGGGAACGGGATTGAGCTGTGGGGGCGTGCTCATAGGTGCATGCGACAATCAGTATACGCGACTGGGGGTCATGGGCGTTCTCCGGCGCGGTGGATATAATGCCTGCGGTACGGGTCGAGGCATCATGTTTGCAGAGCGCACTCATTGGAATCTTTCACCAAACCGCTTGAGCGAGGCGCTCGCGCGGCATCGCGCAGCAGGGAAGCCGCTGGTAGATTTAACCGTTTCGAATCCGACAGAATGCGGCTTTGTATACGACCAGCGTGCGATTTTAGATGCGCTGAGCAATCCCGCCGCGCTCAAATACGAGCCGGTGGCACGGGGCCTGGCCACGGCGCGGGAGGCCGTGGCGGAGTATTACGCCGGACACGGCGCCAGCGTGGGCATCGAAGACATCTTTCTCACCACGAGTACAAGCGAAGCATACTCGTACGTATTTAAGCTGCTGTGCAATCCCTGCGACGAAATTTTGATTCCCGCGCCAAGCTATCCCCTTTTCGATTTTCTCGCTGACCTTCAGGATGTGAAGCTGGTGCGCTATCCGCTGGTTTACGACCACGGATGGCAGATCGATTTTCATACGCTGGAGCAGGCCATTACCCCACACGCGCGCGGAGTCGTCGTTGTGAATCCCAATAATCCCACAGGACATTACGTGAAGCGCGCGGAAATGGAGAAGCTGAACGCGCTTTGCACTTCGCGCGAGCTCGCTATCATCGCCGACGAGGTCTTCCTGGATTTCTCACTCGGTGCGGCGCGGCCGCCGAGTTTTGCAGGGAATCGAGACGCGCTGACCTTTACGATGAGCGGCCTATCCAAGATTTGCGGACTCCCGCAGATGAAGGCTGCCTGGCTGGTGGTCGGCGGACCGCAGAAGCTGAAAAGCGAAGCGCTCGCGCGGCTCGAAGTCATCGCGGACACCTACCTCTCGATGAATGCTCCTGTGCAACTGGCGATGCCATCCTTTCTCTTGCAACGCCGTGCCTTTCAGAACCAGTTGATGGATCGGGTCCGGCGGAATCTCGCGGAGCTGGACCGGCAACTCGCTTTGCAGAAAGTCTGC
Organism: Acidobacteriota bacterium; assembly: GCA_003224145.1. Classification (GTDB taxonomy): domain Bacteria; phylum Acidobacteriota; class Terriglobia; order Acidiferrales; family UBA7541; genus Acidiferrum. The sequence continues at coordinate 27,751 of QHYN01000200.1, read as the reverse complement.
AGCCGCCTCGAGGTGGAAGGCGGCTGGTACGCAGTTCTGCGCGTCCCTGCAACACGGACGGACGAGGAACTCGCTCTTTCCCTGTTGAACGACGATGGTGTTTACATTCATCCCGGCCATTTTTACGACTTCCCATCGGAGGGATATCTCGTCGCGAGCCTGATTGCCAGGGAGGCGGACTTTAGTTCGGGTTTGGCTGGGTTGATAATGAGATCCCATTAGTTTCGTCCGGACTTCAGTCGATAAGAGCTGCTTTGATTCAGCATAAGTTCCACGAAATATGGGATTAACGTACGGTTTATGGTATGAAGGACAGCTAAATCCAAGAATCGAGTTCCAGTACTATAAACAAAATAAAGAAGTTACCTCGCATTCATCGAAATCCACATAACTTTCAGAATGGAAAGAGCATTGCACGCGCCTAAACCGCGGACTGTGTGTGTCGGCCCATTCAATCTATTCAAAGCCAGGGGGCAAATGATATGAAATCTGTCCTAAAGAGTGGCTATTTTCTGCCTCTACGTTTGTCCGTGATCGCAGTAATGGTTCTGTTCAGTTGCGTGCAAACGACGAGGGCAGACGTCTATGGCAAAATTCAAGGCACAGTGATCGATCCGGCGGGGGCCGTCTTGACCGGGGTGCAATTAACGGCTACGAACCTTGGTACCAGTATTTCGTATACCACAGCCAGTTCTGGAGACGGCACCTTCGTGTTTTTGAATCTGCCGATTGGAACCTACCGGGTTACAGCGACGAGTTCGGGCTTCCGGACCTTCACGGCGACCGGCATTACCCTCACAGTCGACCAAGTGTATGTGTTGAACATTAAGATGGAATTGGGCCAGATTTCCCAGCAGGTCTTGGTCGAAGCCGCAAGAATACAAGTGGAATCAACCAACACGCAGCTCGGGACGGTGATTACCGGCGACACCATTGTGGACATGCCCTTGAACGGCCGCAACTGGGTGCAGTTGCAATTGCTTGAGCCCGGGGTGATGAGTTCGAACGACCGGTTTGGCACCTTCTCGACCAATGGCAGCCAGACGCAGCAGAATAACTTTTTAATTAACGGCCAGGACTCCAACGACCTGCCCTTGAACACGCCCCTTATTATTCCCAGCCCGGATGCCATTGCGGAATTCAACATGGTGACCAACACAATCAATCCGGAGTACGGGCGTAACTCCGGCGCGATCATGAACGCCGTCATCAAGTCCGGAACGAACAGCTTCCATGGCAGCGGGTTCAACTTTTATCGTGATACTTCCTTGAATAACAAGGACTTCTTCACGCATAAAGCTGCGGTCTTCCATCAGAACCAGTTCGGCGGAACTCTTGGCGGTCCGGTGTGGAAGCATCACACTTTCTTCTTCTTCTCTTATCAAGGCTCGCGCTTCCGCCAGCCCCAAGCCTCGAGCCAGAACACGTTGTTCTCGGACGCGCAGCGCGGCGGTGATTTCAGTGATTTCAATTTCAACGGAACGCCCCCGCCTCTACCGGATCCAGTCACAGGAAAGTGCCCGACAAAAAATCCGGGTTGCGCGCCGAAGAATCCGCACGTTTCGCCGGTCGCCACGTTTGGCGATGACAGTTCGCCTTGCCCCGTGTCGGGCGGCGTGATGTGCCCAGCCGGCACGTATTATGGCAAAGCCTACGACAACAACGGCAATTTGCTCACCAACGGGTTGTTCAGTACCGGAGTGATTCCGAGCCAAGATCTTAACTCCATTGCCGTCAATTTGATGAACAAGTACGTACCCACATCGGCCCAAGTAGGCACGTTGCAATTCACGCCCGTTGCAGTCACTTCCGGGAAGGTGGATCAGTATCTCTGGCAAGTGGACCATACGTTTAATACGAAGGACTCGATCCGTTCATACGGTTTCATCCAGACCAATCCGACACAGGACACTTTGCCGTTTACAGGCTCAACACTCCCAGGATTCCCTGAGGAAGCGCAGCGGCACGCGAAGCAGTTTACTGCCTCTTGGATTCATGTCTTCAACGCGGATGTCCTGAACGAAATGCGATTTGGCTATACGCGGTTCAATTTCGTCGCCGTCGAGCCGGTAACGGTGCAGCTTCCTTCTTCGGTGGGTTTCGACATCAATCCCCAGTTGCCCGGTGCTGCCGGCCTCCCGGTAATGAGTTTAACTGGTTTCTTCAACCTTGGATTCAGCAATAACGGGCCGCAGCCGCGCATCGACCAGGTCTATCAGGCTAACGACAACTTCAGCTATATCATAGGACGGCACACCTTGAAGTTCGGCTTCGATGGACGCCGCTTCCACGTGAGCAATCCGTTCGCCAATCGGAATAACGGTAGCTTCACCTTTAATGGTACCGGTTTCTTTTCTACGCACGATCCGGGGGCAGATTTCCTGTTGGGGATTCCAGACAGCTACGGCCAGGGCAGCGGCAGCTTCATCGATGCCGGCACGCAAGGCTTTTACTCGTATGCCCAGGATTCGTGGAAAGCGACTTCCAACTTCACTCTCAACTTCGGATTGGGCTGGCAAATCAACCAGCCAACCACGGATCATTTCAATCGTGACCGCGCGATCAACTGCTTCAGGCCGGGTCAACAGTCTGTCATCTACCCAACGGCGCCGACCGGCCTGGTGTTCCCGGGAGACGTGGATTGTACTCCGTCCGGATACAAGACCGGCTTTACTCACTTTGGACCGCGCCTCGGAATTGCCTGGGCGCCGAATGTAAGTGGTCCGCTGGGACACCTCACCGGCGACCAGGGGAAGTTCTCCCTCCGCGCTGGCGTAGGCGTGTATTTCAACCAAGTGGAAGAGGAGCAGACGCTCCAGAACCTGACGGCGCCGCCGTTTGCGCTCACAGACATTGGCGTGGGCGATGTGGGTGGCCACCCGAGCTTTGCTGTACCATTTACCAGCATTAATACGACCACGATCACGACAACGAACTTCCTCGGTAACCTCAATATGTGTGGCACCCCACCGGCGTCTTGCCCGACTTCGACCACAACGACCGATCCGGCGTCGATTGCCAACAAATACCCGTTCACTCCGCCACCCCCGGGGAGCCTTGTGGATTTTACGTTCTTCGAGCCGTTTTCATTGAGCACCATCGATCCGCGCTATTCCGTGCCGTATGCCGTAAATTACAATGTAACCATTCAAAGAGAGTTCCCGGGCCAGACGATTTTGTCGGTGGGTTATGTGGGTTCACAAGGGCGTCATCTGGAGCGGGTCATCGAACAGAATGTGGGAATCAATCCGGCAGCTTGCGCGGCCGATCCCGGTTGCGTCAGTGATGCAGACTTTTTAGGACAGGATTTCCCGCAGTTCTTCAAATATGGATTTGCGGGGACAAATTTTGCCGGCGCATTTGCTTCCATAGGACAGCAAAGCACGGACGGAAATTCCAGGTACAACTCCTTGCAGGTGAGCTTGAACAAGCGCATGTCTCAGGGGTTGCAGTTCTTGCTTTCCTACACCTACGCGCACTCGCAGGACAATGGGTCAGGCTTCGAAAGCTCATCGTTTGGCAACCGCGGCGTCAACCCATTGCTTCCAGGCCTGAACTGGGGTGATTCGGACTTCGACGCACGGCATAGGTTCGTGGCCAGCTACCAGTACGAACTACCGGTTCCCCACGCACTCGGTTCGGGGCCGGTCCTGAGCAGAATCTTCAAAGGGTGGAGAATCGCCGGCATCACCACATTCCAGTCGGGGTTCCCGCTAAACCTGAACGACACCAGCGAAACCTCACTGACCTGTCCCGGGTTCGGCGTCATTTTCTACACCTGTTGGGATAATCCCAATCAAGTAGGTCCGCTCGTGAGGATGGATCCCCGCGTGTCGCATGACGCTAAAGCGGGTACTGGCGTAGCAAATTGTGCCGGCACTCTACGGTCCGGGAACTTCTTTTTTGATCCATCGGCCTTCTGCCACGCGGACCCTGGAACGTTCGGCAATACCGGCAAAAACTCCTTCCATGGGCTGGGCTTGAACTTCACCAACCTTGCTCTGATGAAGGAAATTCCCGTTAGAGAGCAGATGCGCTTCGAGCTGCGCCTGGAAACGTTTAACACCTTTAATCATGTAAACTTCAATAATCCACAATCAACCTTCGGCTCCGGCGGCAGCAGCACCAACGTCAATTCCAGTTTTCTTGGCCGGGTCACCAGCGACAGCAACATCGGGCCGCGCATCGTACAGTTGGCGGCGAAGTTCTACTTCTAACCGTTCGCAAGTTTGAAAGGAAAAGGGCGCCTTTTACGCGAGGCGCCCTTTCTTTTTCCTAGCGAGTTTATAGTTTCGCCTTTTGGGGCGGTTCCTTCAGCGCAGGCGGCCGGGGGGATCGGCGGGGGCGGGCATCGGTGCGGCGCGCCGACTTCCTTCTGCATTCGGAGAGAGCTTGACGGGTGCGGGATTCGGGAGGCCCACGCCGGCGTTCAGCTCCAGGTGGTCCTTCGCGCAGGCAGGGCAGTAGCCCTTGCCGGTGTCTTCATCACGCAGGCTGGCCAGTTCGTAGCATCCGCAGATGCAATCACAGTAGCCGGTTTCGGAGGCGGTCTTGATGGGAACGAGAGCCATCGAAAGCAATAGTACGCATTCGGCGGACGGCATGCAAGACTGAGTGAACGGTCCAGCGTCGAAACTTGAGGGAAAGAAAAAAAGAAAATGCGAGCGCAGCCCCGATTGCCCGCACTGCAGCTGTACTATCTTGCGCCTACAAATTCTTGAGATGGGCGAGACGGAACGGAGAACCAAGATTTTCGCGCAGGTCCAACCAATGTTGTTCCGGAATGGACAAGAAGACTTTGACCACTTCGGGATCAAACTGGCTGCCGGAACATCGCTTGATCTCTTCGCATGCGTGGGCCATCGGGAGTTTGCGGCGGTAGGGCCTGTCGCTGACCATGGCGTCAAGGGAATCCGCGACCGCGAATATGCGCGCACCGAGAGGAATCTCCTCGCCTTTCAATCCACGTGGGTAACCAGAGCCATCGTAGAACTCCTGGTGCGCCAGCACGATTTCCGCGGCATCGCGAAGAAAAGGGATGCGAATTAGCATGTTGTAGCCAATTTCGCAGTGCGTACGCATGACCCTTTTTTCATCGTCGGTGAGAGGGCCAGGTTTGCGCAAGATGCCATCGGGTATGGCCATCTTGCCGATATCATGAAGGAATGCGGCACGTGCCATGATGGGCAGATAGCCATCGGGCACCGGCACCATTTTCGCAATGGAAATACAGAAAGCGGTTACGCGCTGGCAATGGCCTTCAGTCTCTTCGTCTTTCAAGTCCAGAGCGCCCCCCAGGGCCTCCAGAGTGTCGTCGTAAGATTGCTCGAGCTGGTCGAGAGCCTCTTGGAGGCGGGCGGTTCGATCTCTGACCTGCTGCTCGAGATCGCGCTGATATTTCCGGTTTTCGTTGACGAGCCGCCGATGTTGCAGAGCGCGGTTTACGCCGAGGAAGAGCTGGTCCTTTTCGAAGGGCTTGAGGATGTAATCGTAAGCGCCGCGGCGAATGGCCTCGAGCGCGGTCGAAATGTCATGGATGGCAGTGACCATGATGACCGGCACATCCGGGTCATACTGGCGCACCCATTCCAGCAGCTTGATGCCGTCCATCTCCGGCATGATCATGTCGCTCAGGACCAGGTCAGGGGTATCGCGTTTGATCTGCTCCTGCGCGGCGCGGCCATTGTGCGCGACCGCGCAACGATAGCCTTTGGATTCGAGCATCGTGGAAACGACCTCGCGAATGGCCTCTTCGTCGTCCACGACCAGTATGGTTTCGTCGTCCACTCTGTCCACTCCCAGTAACCATTATATGGGACAGCACACCGAAATGTGTGAACGCTTGCCCAGTCAGAAAATAGCGTGCTAGCTTGGATAGAAGCTCATCCTTCGGATTTTCTCGCCGTTCACATCAAGGTTCGCGGCAGCTCGAGCACCGCGGTGACGGCATTTACGGCCGGGAGGCGGCGCATCTTGCTGGAGAACCAAGGCCTGCTCGGGATTGCCTTCTTCGAAGCCAGCGCATTCGTCATTCTGCTGGTCCTGTTTTTCCTCTTCCGCCGCGATCATCACACAGGCTATTTCCGATTCTGGCTTGCCGGATGGTGCTGCTTCACGTTTTCGGCGCTGTGTGAAGTGACGCTGCTCGCCCGGCCGCTTGCAGGTCTAAATCTTGTTTATCTGGCAAGCCAGGCCGCCGCGCTGCTGTTCCTATTTGCGGCGGTAATGAACGGCGCAACGGGGTCAGATCGACGAATCTTCTCGGTACTTCCACTGATCAGCCTGATTCTGGGAGCGGTCTACTATGTGGAGCGAAGAGGGCCGCAGCAGTTTGCTTCCCTGCATTGGGAAACTGCCATATTTGAAAGCGCAATTTGCCTTTTTCCCGGTTTCTTGCTCCTGCGATCTCCCATGGCGCTCCGAGGGCACGGCGCGCAACTTCTTGCCGGGGTTTTTCTCCTGATTGGCTTGCATGGGCTGGACCGTCCCCTTTGGCTGCAGCATCCGTACTTTCTGTTGCGTATCGCGTTTGATCATCTTCTCGGAGTGGCCCTGGGAATCGCCATGGTGGTCGCCGTGCTGGAAGAAGCCCAAGCGCGAAGCGAGGAATTGAATGACAAGTTGCGCCGGTTGACTCTGTTGACTGCGGCCAGCACGCAGACTCTTTCCGTGCAGGAGGTGATTGACCAGGTCCTTTCGCATCTGGTGGAAAGCTTGGGGGCTACGCACGGAATCGTGCGGCTGAAAGAGGGCGAGGGCAATGCGTCGTACCTGGTGGCCCGGGCATCGGTGGGCTACACGCCTTCCTTCCTTGCGCAGCATGCCCGAGTATCCGCCATGGAACCGTGGGCGCAGCATGTTTTGAAAGAAGAATGCCAGTTTCTGGAATCGAAAGATGAATGGGACCCGGCCGCACGCAAGCGGCTGGACGAAGCAGGACTGAAATCGTTGGTAACGCTCGCCCTTCCGGGGAAGAACGGCGCCCTGGGAGTCATTGCGATAGGCTCGACGGCGCATACGCGCTTTCACACCGACGAAATCTCCTACCTTGTGAATATTGCCAACCTGCTGGGGATGACGCTGCAGAATGTTCGTTTGTTTGAGCAGGTCACAACCACTCAGCAACAATGGGAATACACTTTCGATTCCATTGGCGACCCCATCTTGGTTCACGATCCCCAGGGGCGCATACTGCGCAGCAACCAGCGTCTCAAGCAGCTTCTGGGCCGCGGGAGCGGCACTCTGGTCGGCAGGAATGTTAAGGAACTTCTTTCCGCCAAGAACGCAGCCTACAGTAATTGCCCCTATTGCGAAGGAGTCGCCGGTGAAGGCGACGCTCCCGATCCCTGGCTTTCGGGGTACTTCCTCGTGTCCAACTCGACGTTCGCGGACCCTGGCGGGCGGCAACTCGGCACCGTTCACGTGCTTAAGGACATTACGGAACGCAAGAGGGCGGAGGAAAAGTATCGCACGCTTGTCTCCAACGTACAGGAAGGCGTGTTTATCTCCACGCCGCAGGGAAGGTTTCTCGATTTTAACGAAGCCCTGCTGCGCATGACCGGCTATGAGACCCGCGAGGAGTTGATGACCATTGATATTCCGACGGCGTTCTACAAGAACACCGCCGATCGCGAGCGGCTTAAGAGACTGCTGGAGCAACACGGTGCGGTTGCGGATTTCGAGTTCGAAATGCGGCGCAAGGATGGCGAGTTCCGCACCATGCTGGAATCTTCCATAGCCGTACGGGATTCCGCGAGAAACGTGACCGCCTATCAGGGTTTCCTCCTGGACATCACCGAACGTAAACAGGCGGAGCAGGAAATCCGGCGCCGCAATCGGGAACTCATGGTGCTGAACTCGATCGCCAAGACGCTGACGGAATCGCTGGACCTGGGCGACTCGCTGCACCGCACCCTGCGGCAGATGGCCGAACTCTTCAGTCTGGACGCCACCTCGCTCTATCTCTTCGATGAAAAGGTCACGAAGTTGCGTCGCATTGCCGCAGCCGGCCATCGCTCAGAATACTCGCGGCATTTTCCGGCCGTCTCCGTGAAGCCGGAGTTGGTGCAGCACATCAAGGCGGTTCATGCGACCTTTCTCTCCGCGCAGGGCTTGCCGCTGCCACCCGTATTCCGCGATGCGCAAATAAAAGAAGGGATAGCCACGGCCTACGTGGTAATCCTTTGGTCGAAAGACCGCGTGATTGGCGGCCTCGTTGTTGGAAGCCGCACACCACGCGAATTTTCGCCGGCGGATGTGAATCTGCTCATCGCCGTTGGCAGCCAGATCTCCAGCGCGATCGAGCGCTCGAACCTCTACGAAGAAACACGCCAGGCTTATGAAAACCTGCGTCGCACACAGGAGCAACTGCTTCACAGTGAAAAACTGGCCGCGGTCGGCCAGCTCATCTCCGGCGTTGCGCACGAACTAAATAACCCGCTTACGGCCATCCTTGGCTACAGCCAGTTACTGACGTCCAGCGGTCAATTAAATCAGCAGGGAATCGAATACGCGGACAAACTTTATAAGCAAGCACAGCGCACCCACCGCATCGTGCAGAACCTTTTGAGCTTTGCCCGTCAGCACAAGCCGGAGCGGGTGTCGGTTCAAATCAATCAGGCTCTGGAGGAGACCTTGGCGCTTCGTGACTACGATTTGCGTATGAGCAACATTCGCATCCATCTCGATCTTGCTCCGGATCTTCCCGTGACGGCCGCCGATCCTCATCAGTTGCAGCAGGTCTTTCTGAATCTGGTAAACAACGCAGTGGACGCTATACTGGAGCGCTCCAGCGAAGGTGACCTTTGGGTTCGTACTGGGATCAACGGCGACCTTATTTTCATTGAGTTTACCGACAGCGGCCCGGGGGTAAAGGACGCTTCCCGCGTTTTCGATCCTTTCTACACGACAAAACCGGTTGGCAAAGGAACTGGCCTCGGATTGAGCATCTGTTATGGGATCATTACCGAGCACGGCGGAACAATTCGCGTCACGAACCTTCCGCCGCGTGGCGCTTCTTTCACCATCGAGTTGCCATTCCAACGGGCAGCCTCTCCCAACTTATCGGTGGACAGAACAAAGGCAGACTCCGGCAAGACGGGGAATATTCTCCTGGTGGATCACGACGACTCAGTATTGGAAGCGGTTGGGACTTTACTTCGGGCTCGCGATCATCGTGTGGAGGTGGCCAGGAGCTTGTCTGCAGCTCACAGACTGCTTGAGAAACAAGACTTCGACGTGATTGTGGCTGATCTGCAAATTGCCTCAGGTCCGAACGGAACAGGCCTCGGAGATTGGCTGGCCCAGCATAGGCCGGCTCTTTCCCGCAAATTGGTCTGGATGTCTGCCGTCGCGCCGTCCGGAAGCGCAGGGGGGAAACTGCCCGGAAGCCCTCGCCAGGTATTGCAAAAGCCTTTCAAAGTAAGTGATTTGCTTGCGGCCGTCGATGACCTGCTGCTAAACAGGATGGATGCGGCGCCGATCGGGTGATGACACCATCTCCGCCACAAGGGCGGCGCGCTCACCCAGTTCTTTCATGGCCGCCTCCAGTCGAACACTGAATCCGCTGATCAAGTTGCTCAGACCATCCATTTGCGGCAGCGGCGCGTAACCTGCCCATACGCTCATCCGGATGATCCGGTACCGCCACAGGAAGTTTACCGTCAGACGAAGCCTTTCGAACTCCTGCACCGCAGCCACTCCCGGAGACAGCACAGCGATAACCCTTGCCATTCCGAGGAGTCCATCGAAATCTCCGCGCAAAGCAAGAAGATAGGCAAGGGCCACTCGCCGACGTTCTCGCCGCATTCGCCGCACGACCTCCCGCGGAGCTTGATTCGCCACGAATTCATGGTCCGTCTTGGCCAGCGCCTGCCGGATTTGCGCCCAGTGCGATATATGACTTCGGCCAAAATCTTCCGGAATGCTCCTGCCGGAGGACCGGGAGGCGCGTGCCTTCGAGTTTCGGATGGCCCATAGAAATAAGAAAAGGAGAAATCCGATTAGTCCAAAGAATAGATAGAGGTGAAGGTTCAAGTTCTCTTCCCTTCGGCATGCCCAAAATGCCTTAACTGTTCGTTGAGCTCTCTCAGCCGAGCATTGATTTCCGGTGCTAGCGTGCGATAGAGATCCTCTGGCAGCAGTCCGGTCTCGAATGTCGTCGCAGGTTGCGTCCGGCGGAAAGCCCAGCTCCACAGCAGCATGCTTGCCAGGAAGGACAGCGTTCCCAACAGATTCCACAGCGTCGCGTAACGGTGCAACCAGCCTTCTAGAATTGTGTCGTTCAGAACGCGGAAGCAAGAATACAGGAAGAAGCCGATTGCCACCGTTCGGACGGCTGGCTCTACGCCCACTTCGTAGTACCGGGCAAACGCAAAAAGGAGGACGATCACCGTGGCCATCGCCAGCTCTAGGCCGCGATCCAGATTCAAGATCGCAAACGGCCAGCTTCCTCGGGAAACCGTCCAGGCGTAGAACGAAATGAAGGCGGCTGCCGCAAACAGCAGTCGCCAAGCGAGCCCCCAGATACCACGAAACTTCGCCAGGATCCGATGGCAAATCTCAGCGACCGCCACTGCTCGCGCAAAGGTCACCAAACCCTGCACACTCCAAGCGACTCGCATAGATACGGTGGACCGAAATCCCCAAATCCTGTAGCTCTCGAAGAGGACAATACCCTGGAAAAGGTTCAGCAGGGCGTAGATGAAGAAGAAGGGAAAGACTCGATGATTCTTTCGGTAGACGAGCAAAACGACAAGCTCTGTGTTGAGAAGAAAGGTGATGCTCCAGAGTAAGCGGTCAAAAGTAAAGTTCCCAACCATTCCGGGCGCATATTAGCATCAGCATTAGAGTACTGCAAATAGCCTATATGCGCCCGGTCGATAGTCTGAAAGTACTGGTGCCTTTGGCGGCCGTTCGCGCCTGTTTCTGTTAGAAAATTCTTAGACAGAGTACGGATAAGCTACTGTATTCATGTTCGGAGGGATCGGTGGCGGTAGTGGCCAGCCGTCCGCGACAAGGGTTTCGGTCTGCTGAGGCGGGATCGGTGGCGGCAGCGGCCAGCCGTCCGCAACAAGGGTTTCGGTCTGCTGAGGCGGGATCGGTGGCGGGAGTGGCCAGCCGTCCACCATTAGGGTTGTATTACTGCGCGTGTATCGTACCCGGTCGGTTAGCGGTGTACCGCTGTTTGAAGTATTGACGGGAGAAACTGCGGGAAGTAGGATCAACAGAGTCAAGGCGCAAATCGCCAAGACCAATGCGGTTTTTTTCAAGGGCGTAACCCTCCTCAGCCGCATGCTGAGGGGCTACGTCCGAAGCGAAATTTCGAGTTGGAAAATGTTCTGTTTGCGGAACACAGGTTGATATGGGAACGCTCACACAACTCCAGCAGAATCGCAGGGTCATTCAGGATTTCACGGTGACGACCTTGGCGGGAATTCCCGGAGAATTCGCGAGACTGGTCTATGTGTCTTCGCTGCGGGACTTATCCAGCGGACGGTATGAGCATCAAGGCCTCGCGGCGCTTTACCCGGAGGAAGCTGTCCAGCAGGCCCTCCAGGTATGTCACGAGCAGATTTTCGAGCGCATTCTCGAGAGGCCGCTTTCCAAGCAGTTGGAGGATTTGAAAAGCTGTCTCGCGGCAATGGAAGGAGGTCTGGCCGCGGTTGTTTCGCACTGGCGTCAACTCGAGCCGTACCGCGTTTTGATTCCTGAGCAGGCTCCGGATTATCTCAAGGAGCTGTTCATCTCTAATCTTCGGGCATTGCTCGAGATTCTCCACGAGCAATGCAGCACGGCTCGCTCAGACGCGTGACGATCCCTGCAACGCGGCCGACGATCTCCGCTTCCTCCGGCATGCGCCACGCTTCCGGCAAACAATGCGATAACGGGTGCGGTTGCATGACCAGTTTCGGCCCATCCTCGTGAAACCAGCCGCAGCGATAGCCATCGCGAACGTCAACAAAATACATCGGCCGGTCGTGTTCGCTGCTCCAATCACCATCCTCAACCCTGTGCCGGGAGGCATCGACAAGCACGATGCTCCCCGGACGCAACAAAGGCACCATCCGCCGGTCACTCATTCCGATATACCCATAGACGTGGTCGCTGTGACCGTTGGTTAACACCCCCTCAAAATGGCCCCACTTTTCCACCATCCGCGATAATAGTTCCGTCCGCCGCGGATCAAATGCCGGATCAAACCTCATCGGTATGCGCAACGACGTGGGTGCTGCCATCAAGTGGGTCTGCGGCACCCCGAACGAGGTTCCATCATGGAAGCACTCCTCGATGGGGATGTCGAACCAGCGAAGAATTTCCAGTGGATTCAGCCGGTAAATGGCTGCGAGGGTGTACAGCTTGTGCAGGCCCGGCACAACTCCCCGGTTTTCGATGTCTGCCAGCCGGCTAATGTGGAGGATAAAATCGGGACGGCCACGGCGGGCTGCCAGTTCATAGCTGGCCCTTTCCACATCTCGATAAGTTAGTCCCAGTCGTTCTCGCGCCTGCCTTAACCGAAGACCTGGCTGCATCGAATCCTCGGGAGCCGAGCGGCTCCCCTCCCTGAAGGGTACATTAGAATTACCATACTGTTAAGATTTCGGAACAGCGAAACGGGTTTTCCTTAGTTTACCATTGTTGCCCGACAAGCGTTTGCCAAACGGTGTGGGAGTTCGGAAGATGGCCGGCCATCGGGAACAGCAGGGAAATTCTGATTCTGTTATTCTGCTCAAGACATGGCTTTCATCCTAAAACGGGTCCAATCCAGGCTAACCGCACTGTTTGCGTGCCTTGCCTTTCTTTTCGGTGCGGCAGGAGCCCCTGCGCAAGAAGCTTCCGTGGCGGCTCCGCGCGCGGATTCCAAGGCCCTCAACAATGCCGAGTTCATCGCCGCCGCCGACGAAGTGCTCCGCCAAATGAGCGAGATCACCGGTTTGAAGCTGCTCACTCCTTTGAAGAAATCGTTGCGCTCGCGCGAGGAGATTCGCGCCTACGTCATCAAGCAGATGAACGAAGAAAAGAATCCCGCCGAGCGGTATGCTGACGCGCGCACGGCCGAAGCTCTCGGCTTGCTTCCCAAAGGATTCGACCTTGATGCTTTTATGGTGAACGTGCTCACGGAGCAGGTCGAGGGTCTGTACGACCCCAAGACACAGGAATTTTACATCGCAGACTGGAGCCCGCTTAGCGATCAGCGCATGGTCATGGCCCATGAACTGACGCATGCGCTCGAAGACCAGCATTTTCACATTGAGGCGTGGAGCCGGGCGGCACGGCCCAATGAAGACGCGGAACTGGCGCGTGATGCTGTGCTTGAGGGCAGCGCCATGGCCGCTATGATGGATTACTTAATGCTGGGGACTGGCCGTTCACTCAAGGACCTGCCAGAATTCGATCCCTCCATGCTGATTGGTGAACTGGAAAGCACCCCGACGCTCAAGACCGCGCCCCCCTTTCTCAAGGACGCGCTGATCTTTCCTTATATCAGCGGACTCAATTTCTCGGCAGCAGTGCTCAAAAGCAGCGGCTGGGCCACTCTAGCCGGAGTATTTGAAAAACCTCCTGTCTCCACGCAGCAGATTCTGCATCCCGAACTGTACAAATCCGCGAAAACTCCTTCGAGCGTCACGCTCCCGCCACTCGAGAAAATGCTTGGGAAAGATTGGGCGAAGCTCGATGAGAACATTTTGGGCGAATTCGGCTGGAAGGAGGTCGTGAAGCAATTTCTCGATGACGACCGCGCCAAATCTCTGGCGGCCACCTGGGACGGTGATCGCTACGCGCTTTACGAACAAAAACAGACGAAAAAGCTGATCCTCGTCACGCGCTTGCATCTCGACAGCGAAGAGCATGCCGCTCGTTTCTTTGGGCAATATTCCGAAGCGCTCGAGAAGAAACATTCGGAGCGCGTCAATCTTTTGCGCCGCCCAAGCTTTTTTTCCTTTGAAACTCCCGATGGCGCCGTTTTCCTCTATTGTCTCGGCCGCGAGTGCGTGACGATGGAAGGCTCTACGCGGGACGTGTTCGATGACTTTACCAAAGCGCTCGACTGGCCTTTGGCGCCGCAGCCTCCGGAGCGCCCCCGCACCGTGCCGGAGAAGACCGCGCAGTTTTTTTCTCCAGCCGTGCAATCCGATGACGGAATCTCTGCTCCAGTCGCGCACGTCGAGCCCCCGCATACGGATCGCGCAACAGTCGTTGCAAGAGACCGCGTTCCCGCCTGAGCTTGCCCAGTGCCAATTGCGCGAATTCCATAGCACGGCGAAAGTCTTTAGCGTGCCGTTCGTAGTAGATGGCCAGTTGTTCGCAGGCGCGCACTCCGTCCTGAGAATCCGCAACCATCTCCTGCCAGATCACTGCGGCGCGTTCGTGTTCACCGCGGCGTTTGGCCATCAGCGCCAGTTCCCGTTGCGCCTTCGGCCGTACATCGGCGGGCAGTCCGATCGCCAGCGCTTGCGCGCACGCGGTATGCGCACGGCCCGCATCCCCGCGGCGTTGCAAGAATCGCGAAAGGCCAAAAAGATCGAGGCTTTCCACTTCGCCTGCGTTGCACGACAAATCAGAAAGCAGCGTATTGATTCTGCAGAAAAGAGCGGCCAGGCCGCGCAAGTCCATCTGATTGTGCTTCACGATTCCCGCAAGCGGGCGCGCGCTTCCGCCTCGCAAATAATCGAAGTAATACTGCGGGATCAAAGCCGACTCCACATCGTCCTCGCGGCGCCAGCCGAGCCGAGGGGCGTCGAGGACGTGGCGTTCGAGTTCCACCAGCCGAACCGTACCCAGGCGCAGCTTCCACAGCGCGCGCGCGGGATGCAACAGATCCAGATGTGCGGCCAGCTTTGGCGCGGCGATCGCGCGCGTCATCGTAAAACGGTTCTCGAGCAGCGGCCAGTCGAACGATTTCCCGTTAAACGTGAGAAGGACAGGCCGCTCCGCAACGCGCGCCGCCAATTCCTGGAGCATTGAATATTCCTCCGTGAAATCGCGCATGAAGAATTGTTCGACTTGCAATCCTCCGGCATCCCACCACGCCACGCCAACGAGAAACGCGTACGTGCCGGTTCCTCCTGCGAGGCCCGTCGTTTCCGTATCGAGAAACAGCCATTTGGATGGATTCTCGAGAGCAGCGCGGGTTTTTCGGGAAAGGGATTCGTCGCGCATGCGAGAGAGTAGTTCAACGGCGATTGTGGACGGCTCAATGTATTCCGGAGTGGAATACCAGTTTCGAATGGCCAAGTGCTCGCCGAAATGGTTTTTCGCCACGCCTGCTCCCAGCAGTTGGCCGAGGGCGTCTTCTTGGTCGGGCGCGCGGAGCGCAGCCTTCTCTGCGCGCGTGGCGGACGGTCGCGCAGGCCTCAGAGCGGCAAGCCGCGAAAATTTGTCAGCCATTCCCGCCATTTAGGCACACAGCCCGTCAAGAATCGCGAGCGCCGCCTCCTTGGCGCGCGGGGCAAGATCCCCCGCGGGACCGACACAGGAAGGGCAGCCTTGCTCGCATTCGCAGAAGGAAATCAGTTCGCGCGTCTTTTGCATCAGCAGATCGTGCGCACAAAAGAGCGGCTCGGAAAAGCCGATGCCGCCCGGATATGCGTCGTACAGGTAAAGATTCGGCTCGAAAAATTCTGCATTCGCGGAGACCGCGTCTTCCATGCGCAGTGAAACAATCGGATCGCTTTCTTGGCCTGCATCCGGAGGGCGCTCGCCGATGGCGGTGCCTAGATCGCGCCGGTCGCACATCAAAAGGAGCGTGGCGACGGATTCGAGCGCATGGAGCAGGCCAAACATGCCAGACTGGCGTTCGCTGACAGAAAAGGGAAGCGATTCAAGCAGAGGCCGCTCCAGCGTGATCCAGTAGGCCGTCGTGTGCATTTCGTTTTCGGGCAATTCCAGCTTTCCGTCGCCAATATTCTCGTTGGTGAAAAATTTGATTTTCTTGAAGCCCACCACCTGTGAGCGCACCTGAACATCGCCGTGAGAATAAGAAGAGGCAAAGGAAGTAGTGGAGATTAAGGAGGTAAAGGATGAAGAGGCGTCCGGTAGGGCGGAGGAGGTTTTCCGGAGCTTAGCGGTGGCAGCGGCAGGATTACGCAGAGTGGAAGCGATTTCGAGGACGCGGACCTGTGTATAACGGATAGCGTCGGTGTAGTAATCCACGTCGACGCGCTTGACGTACGCTTTGCGTTCTTTGAAGTCGAGGTGCTCGACATGATATTGCTGCCCTCCGTGGAGGTAGATCGCTTTTTCGTGCACGAAAACCAGCGCGCTCGGAAAGTCAATTTCGCCGACGACATTCGGTTCGCCCGTAATGTCAATAATCACGAAATTGTCGCTGGTAACCGACCGCAGGCTAATGGTGTCGGCCGGGTAAGCTTCGTGAGTCCAGTGATAGTTTTCTCCCGCGAGGTGGAGAAATCCGGCCGCCGCAAGCCGCGCGCACAGATCGGCGACATCCACATCGCCGAATTTTTCGTTTGGTTTAATGGGTAATTCAAACGCCGCGCATTTCAGGTGATTGACGAGAATTTCCAGATTGTCCGGCTGGATGAAGGCATGCTCCGGCGTGTTGCCGAAAAAATAGTCCGGATGCCGCACCATGAATTGATCCAGCGGCGAGGAGGAAGCCACCAACACGGCGCAGGAACTTCCACTGCGGCGTCCGGCGCGTCCGGCTCGTTGCCAGGTGGCAGCAATCGTGCCGGGATAGCCGGCCATCACCACGGTGTCCAGCGAGCCGACGTCGATGCCTAATTCGAGGGCGCTGGTGGAAACCACGCCGCGGATTTTTCCGTCGCGCAAGCCGCGCTCGATTTCCCTCCGTTCATTGGGCAAGTATCCGCCGCGGTAGCCGCGAATGGTTTCCGGCTTTCCGGGGAGACGGGGATTCGCCTGCTGCAAATAGGTGAGAAGAATCTCGGTGTGCAAACGGGAATTCGCGAAGACCATCGTCTGCAAATCGTGTTTCAGGAATTCCTGCGACACGCGCGCGGATTCGTTGATGTAGCTGCGGCGGATGCCGAGAGCGCGATTGACCACCGGCGGATTGTAAAAGACAAAAGTTTTCTCCGCGGCAGGGGCGCCGTTGGAATCGAGCACCTCGACTTCGGATTCGACCAGACGCGAGGCCAACTCGCCGGGGTTGGCGATGGTCGCGGAGCAGCAAATGAATTGCAGATCGCGGCCATAGAATCGCGCGATGCGGCGCAGCCGGCGAAGAACGTTGCACAAGTGGCTGCCGAAAACGCCGCGGTAGGTGTGCAGCTCGTCGAGCACGATATAGCGCAAATTTTCGAAGAGCCGCGTCCATCGCGTGTGGTGCGGCAAAATTCCGCTGTGCAGCATGTCCGGATTGGTGAGAATGATGTGGCCCTTTTCGCGGATCGATTTGCGCGCGTCGGCCGGCGTGTCGCCGTCATACGTGAAAACGCCGAAGCGGTTCTCCAGGCGCTGGTTCAAGTCGTAAAGTTCGGCGAGCTGGTCCTGCGCGAGAGCTTTCGTCGGAAAAAGATAGAGTGCGCGGGCATCGGAATTTTCGAGAACCGCGTTCAGAACGGGCAGGTTGTAGCAGAGCGTTTTTCCGGAAGCCGTGGGCGTGACGATCACAATATTTTTCCCTGCGTGGACAGCTTCGGCAGCCGCAGCTTGATGTGTGTACAGTCGGCGAATGCCTTTGGCTGCGTAGGCGGAAACGAGATTCGCGTTCACCCACTCCGGGAAATCGGCCACCTGCGCTTCGCGGGCCGGGAAATGGCGGATCGCGGTGAGGATTTCACCACTATGATCGCGCGAGGCGAAAGCATCCAGCACTTCGTGGACGCGGGTGATGGCGTTCGATACGTCAGCCCTGCGAACGGCGAGCGATTCCGGCATGAAGAGCCCCTCGGAAAGGCGCCAGGCCTGAAAGGAGTCAGCGCAGCCTATTCGCCTTTTGTTCGCCAACGCTAACACGCGGCTTGCCGCAACGCAAGAGCAAATCAGGGATGGGTGCGGAGACGGAGAATCAGGGCAGCGCCGCTAAAGAAGAGGATGGCCGAGGCGGCGAAGGCGATTTGCACGTTGAAGGCGCTCCAGAGAAAGCCCACAAGAAGACTGGAGACAAAGTCGCCGGCGGCGTTGACAGCAGCAAGTGTGCCGAAAGCCATGCCGTGCTGCTCGTGCGGAACGAGTTCGGCGGAGAGTGAGTCTTCCAACGGCTCTTCGGTGCCGATGTAGAGACCTGCCAGAGCGAAAATCAGAGCCAGCAACCACAACGAATGCGTTCCCGTGCAAAGAAGAATTGCGGTGATACCCGCGAGCGCGTAGCCTGCCGCGAGGACGAATTTGCGTTGAGGAACGTGATCGCCGAGCCAGCCACTAAGGTACGCCGAGCCGGCGTAGAAGATGTTGTGAAGTGTGTAGAGACCGACGGCCAGGCTGGCAGCGCGCGCGAGACCGTGACTCGGCGCCAGCATCCGGGAAGCATAAAGAATCAGCAGCGAATGAGAAAAATCGCCTGCGCCGAAAATGCCAACGCCCAGAAGCAAGCGCCGAAAGGGAATGGGAAGCGCCTTCAATCCAAGAAAGAAAGAACGATGGGAGCGCGCCGTGACCGGGCGCTCGCGCACCAGCAGCCAGAAGGATGCTACAGCCACGAGGCCGGGAAGAAGCGTCCAGAAAAAAACTTTGCGGTAAGAATGCCCGGTCGCTTCGAGGAGCCAAAGGGCACAAAGCGGGCCGGCGATGGCGCCGAGGGTGTCCATGAGGCGTTCGAGACCGAACGCACGGCCATAAGCATTTGGAGGAACGTCCGCAGCGAGAAGCGCTTTCCTCGCCGGGGAACGGACGCCGCGCCCAAGCCAGGCCCCGGCGCGTCCCAAGAGCACCTGATAGGCGTGGCTTGCCAGTGCGAACGATGCGGTGCACAGCGCGGTGAAAGCGTAGCCGAACACGGCGAGGGGTTTGCGGCGCTTTAGCTGGTCCGTGTAATAACCCGCGGCGAGCTTTGCGAAACTGGAGAGGCCGTCGGCGATGCCTTCGATGGCGCCGAGCCACGCTGGACCCGCGCCAATGGCTGCGAGGAATGCAGGCAGGACTGCGGTCGCCGTTTCGTGGCTCCAGTCGCTGAAGAGACTGGTGAGGCCAACGCCAAGGACGGTGCGATTGAGCCAGGATTGTTTGGGTTCGGGCATAAGGATGCAGTTTACAGTCGGCAGCTAAAAAAACTCCAGCAGCGTAGGCCGCACCCCTCACCCTAGGTTTTTCGTAAGTGTTGATTCTAAAGGGTTTTAAGTTCTTTAGAATGAACATTTGTAGAAGTGCTGATTCTAAAGGATTTAGATTGCACTAAAATTGTGCAGGTCTTGCGGGTTTTGAAGCGTGCGCTCCGCGGGATTTTGCCAACGCAAGCCCGGTCCGTGGGGCAAAAGAAAAAACGGCGGATGACCGCCGCTTCTCCAAACAGTTTCACCTGGAATGATGCTAGCTAAAAATGTGAAGAAGGTCAAGGAGAAAGCATCAGTAGTGGAAGCGATAGCGCACTTGGACAAAGATTTCGCGCGGTTTGAGGAAGTGTGTGCCGCCAAAAGTGAAGCTATTGTCGAGCAGCACACGGCGGTTGGCGACATTGACCGCCTGAACGTTGATCGAGAAGCGCTCGCCGAAATGTTTGCCAAGCGAAAGATCAAAAGTAGTGTGCGGCTGGAGATGGTCTCGAGGATTCGCGGCAGTTAGAGTTCCGTTGGCAAAGCCGGAGGCGTAGGAGATGTCCGTGGACGCGTGGGCATGCCACGGCAGAGCATACTCGCCCCCAATATGAAGCGTGTTGCGCTGATCATGATCGAGGAAGCCGCAACCGCCGCCGAAGGAGAAATCGGTGAGGCCGCCATTGATGCCGCCACAACCGAGCGCGAGCTGATTGGAATAAGTCAGATAAATTTGGCCGCGGTTACGGATGCGCGGGGAGCGCAGAGTGAGTTCCCAGCCGTTGATGCGCGCACCCTCGATGGTGATGGGGAAAAAGAGATCGGAATTGTTGAAATTGTTGTGATCGAAGAAGTTCCTGGCGCGCGTGAGGAAGTTGGTGGCGTCGAGCGTCCAGCCGTGAAAGGAAATAGTGACGCCGAACTGATGCTCTTCGTCGCGCTCCCCATGGAGCGGGATAAAACTGAGGTTTTGAGCGCTGGCGGCTTGCAAGAGGGGGCCGGAAACGGTCAACAAGGGCGGAGGCTGATAAAAGTGGCCATAGAAACCGCGGAAAACCCAGTTGAGTTTTGGGATGCGCACCGAGGCGCCAACGCGAGGGCTGCTGGCGTTCTCAAGCACGCCACCGGAAAAATGAGTTTGGCGAAGGCCGGCGTTGAACGTGAGCCAGGAAGTGGCTTTCAACTGGTCCTCAGCGTAAACCGCCACAAGGCTCCCCGTGGAATTGTCGATTTCCGGCGAACTGAGCCCAACGCACTGTTGCGGATCGTGGCAGAGCAACCCAAAGAGTTCATTATCCTGCTGCGCGAAGCCGAACAGGCCGGCGCGCAGATTGTTGCGCTTCACCACCCAAGAGAGCGAGGCCTGGCCGCCTTCGTACTGGGAAGCGCGGTCTTGGGTCGTGGAAGCGGGAAAATCCTGCGGGCTGCTGCCATAGCTCGCGGCGTTGTAGTGATAGAAGGGCGAGGCCGTGAGCACCAAGCCCGGATTGATGGTGCGAACCCAGGAAAACGTGAGGAAGGAATCTTTTTCGACGTTGGCATCGCGCAGGGATTGGCCGGGCGCGTTGTTCGGGTCCTTGGGATCGAAGGGAACCTGATAGAAATCGCGGCGGGACTGCGCAACCAGGCGAAGCTGGTCCTGCGGATCCGCATTGTAAATCAGCGAAGTGAATCCGCCGAAGCCGTTGGCAGCGTCGTGGAGAACGGCCGCTGTTGGCGGGTCCAGGCCCAGGTTCGTGCGATTGCCGCTGAGGCTGGCGTAGTAGGCGAGGCGGCTGGAGTGGCCGCCGAAATTGAGCTGATCGTCGGTTTGAAAAAAATTGCCGGTGGAAAGAATCAGCTCGGCCTCGTTGTTGCGCTCGAAGCCGGTGCGCGGCGCGACGTTGAAGATTCCGTAGGTGCGATCGCCATAGTCGGCGGAGTAACTGCCCCGCTGGATTTCGAGGACGTCGATATCTTTCGGGTCGATTTGCGGCCCGAGATTGCTGGCGATGTTGGTGTTGGGGATGGGCACGCCGTCAATGAGCCAACTGACCTGGTGCCCGCCACGAATGTGAAGCTGGTCGTGCGAGAGGTAGGCGCCGGGGACGAAGTCAGCGACCATGGCGAGACTGTTGGAACGCGAAGCCCCGGGCGCTTCCTGGATTTGCAGGCGATCCACGAGGCTGGTGGGCGTGACGGTTTCAGTTTGCGCTGCGTCAGCAGAAACCGTGACCGTCTGGCTCTGTGATGGAAGACGCAGTTCAAGGTGCAGAACGGGAGAGGTGCCGGAGAGGACCGTCACGCTCTGCTGACCGGCCATGAAGGTGGAATCGGAGATCGTGACGGTGTATTCGCCCAGAGGGACCGCATCGAATTGGAATTGCCCGGCGGAGTCGGTCAGGGAGGATTGCGTGTAGTCCGAAGCGCGCGCTTTGAGAATCACTTTTATGTCAGGAACCGGGCGGTGCTGTGGATCATGAACGATGCCGCGGACGCCGCCAAAGACCGTGGCGAAGGCCCCCGTAGCCGCCAAAAGAAAAACTGCGAACAACAAGATGCGTCGCATAGAAACTCTTTCTCCCTAAAATGGTTGAGTCGCGGCAGGTTGCCGCGGAGCGCGTGGATCAGCGGATGGAAAGAGCGGGCGGCGCTTTAAGCGGCCGCTGCAGAGAGGCGAGGAGGAGGTGAAAGCGGCTCGATTGAGCGCAGATCATTCGATGGCTTAGAGAAAGTGATGGATGACTTGAAACTGGAAGGCGCAGAAACGTTGAGCGCGGGAGGGAGCACAAACAAAACAGGTGCGATTGCGGGATGGTCCGAATTATGACAACACGACATGGTGCATTTGGACAAGCCGGGCATTTCATGACCGCAGTCCATCGACTTCCGAGAGGAAGCGGGTGAGTGCTGGTGATGGTGTCCCTGGATCGGGCATTGCCCCGACGTGCAGCAGGCTACGGAGTAGAGAGTCCATGCGGTTCCGGCCAGCGGCGCATAAAGAAGGACGACCGCAACCAGGCAAAGCGTTGCGAAAAACGAGCGCCAGCGGTCTTGATGTGGAATCTTCATCTCCGATCCAAGCTTCCTTCAATCATACGCTAAATGGAGTCGACCTTCAGCAGACCTGTCGAAAGGCTCCGATATGCCCGCGTATTAGAGGATCGACGGGCGGTTTCTCGGAGTCTTGACTTGGCGTGCGGCGCGCCGCAGACTCGAAGCATGGCGCACACGTATATTCGTTTTGATTTTGGCACCGACGAAGAAAAGGCTCAGCAAGCGCGGCATAAACTAGATGGTTGGAGGCAGGCGTTCCGGCTGGACAAGAGAGTGCAGTACAAAATGGACCGTCCGGAGAGCGCTGTGGTGGAAACCGTTTCGAAACCCGAGGCTGTGGAAAAGCCTGCGCCCGCGACGAAGTCAAAGGCAAAGCCGGCAGCAAAAACCACAGCAAAAGCTGCGGAAAAATCCAGCGAGCCCGCCGCGGAAAAGCCTGCGGCAGCTATGGACGGCAAAGTTGGGTTGCTCGTGAGGCTGTATTTTTCCTCCTACGAAAAACTCTCCGAACAGCGCTGGCTGGAGCGAATTCCCTCCGAGGAGCCGTTCAAGAGTGCCGCTCCGAAGATCATCCACCAGCACGATCCGGAATTCGAAGCCACAGACACGCAATTCGAATCGCTCTCGTGATTTGAGAATATGGAGCGTTTTTGGATTCAGGGATTTGAGGCCAAATTGGCCCGATGACGGTGCCCCAAAGGCATTGTCGAAGAAACCAATTTGGGCGGATCGAGCGGGAAATCCGCTATAATTGAATTCCGCAGAAGCGCAAGCCCCCGATTCCAACACGAGGGAGAACGAATGGCGCTCCAAACGCGCGTCAAACTGGCAAAGCTTGACGCCCCCAAAGTTCAGGGCCTGGATCACGACACCCTCCTTCGCATTTACCGCACGATGTACCTTTCGCGACGGCTCGACGACCGCGAAATTCAACTGAAGCGCCAGAATAAGATTTATTTCCAGATCTCCAGCGCTGGACATGAAGCGGTTTGCGCCACGATGGGACTTTTGTTGCGTCCCGGCGTGGACTGGCTGTTTCCTTACTACCGCGATCGCGCGCTCTGTCTGATGGTGGGCGTCACCCCGCTGGAAACTCTTCTGGCAGCGGTGGGTGCGAAGGACGATCCCAGCTCCGGTGGCCGGCAGATGCCGTCCCATTGGGGCCAGCCGCGGCTGAATATCGTCAGCAAGTCTTCCTGCACGGGAACCCAGTTTTTGCACGCGGTGGGGGCGGCTGAGGCCACGCTCTATTACGAGGGGCGGCCGAAAGCCCTTGAGCAAGCTAAGAAGGCCCCTCTTGGCCAGTATGTAAGCCAACAGAGTGACGAGATTGTGTACGTCTCTGGCGGTGATGGCGCCACCAGCGAAGGCGAGTTTTGGGAGTCGCTCAACGCCGCCTGTGCGAAGAAGCTTCCTTTGGTTTATCTGATCGAAGACAACGGCTACGCCATCTCCGTCCCCATCGAGGTACAGACGGCGGGCGGCAACATTTCGAAGTTGGTGCGCGGTTTCCCGGGGCTGCACGTCGCCGAATGTGACGGCACGGACCCATTCGAAAGCTACTCTGCCTGCAAAGAAGCCGTGCAGCACTGCCGGGAGCGCCGCGGCCCAGCGCTGGTTCACGCCCACGTGACGCGCCCGTACTCCCATTCGTTGTCCGACGACGAAAAGCTTTACAAATCCCCCGCGGAACGCGAAGAAGAGGCGCGGCGCGATCCGATTTCCAAAATGGCGCTCCTTCTGGTGCGCGAAGGGATCCTCGATCAGAAACAAATTGAGAACCTGGAAGCGGAAATCGACGAGGAAGTTCGCGCGGCCGCGGATCAGGCTCTTGCCGCGGAACAGCCGTCCGTGGATTCCATTTACGAGAACGTTTATTCGCTGGAAATTGATCCGACGTCCGCGACATTCGAAACGCAGCCTCACTTTCACGGCGCGCCAAAAACGATGGTGGAGATGGTCGCGTTGACTCTCTCTGACGAGATGGCGCGCGACGAACGCATCACGGTTTTCGGCGAAGACGTGGCCGACGCAAGCCGCGAAGAAAATCTCAAGCAGGTGAAGGGGAAGGGTGGGGTTTTCAAAGCGACTTCGGGATTGCAACGGAAATACGGGCACGACCGCGTGTTCAACACGCCGCTGGCGGAAGCAGGTATCGTCGGGCGGGCCATTGGCATGGCCGTGCGCGGACTGAAGCCGGTCGCGGAGATCCAGTTTTTTGACTACATCTGGCCGGCGATGATGCAGATTCGCGATGAATTGTGCGTGATGCGCTGGCGTTCGAATGGCGCATTCAAGGCGCCCGTGGTGTTGCGCGTACCGATCGGCGGCTATCTGACCGGCGGCGGCGTGTACCACAGCCAGAGCGGCGAATCGATTTTCACGCACTGCCCGGGACTACGTGTGGTGATGCCATCCACTGCACTAGATATCGCAGGGCTGCTGCGCACGGCGATCCGCTGCGACGATCCGGTGATGTTCCTCGAGCACAAACATCTTTACCGCCAGCCGTACAACCGCTCAGAGTTCCCCGGGCCCGATTTCACGATTCCGTTTGGCAAAGCGCGGGTGGTGAAGGAAGGCACCGACCTGAGCATCATCACTTATGGCGCGGTGGTGCATCGTGCGGAAATTGCCGCGGCACAACTGCAGCGCGATGGCGTCAACGTTGAAATCCTCGATCTCCGTTCGCTCTCGCCGTATGACTGGGAAGCCATCGCGGCGACGGTTCGAAAGACGCACCGCGCGATCGTGGCCTACGAAGACATGCTGAGCTGGGGGTATGGCGCGGAGATTACGGCGCGGATTGCCGACGAGTTGTTCGAGGAACTCGATGCCCCGGTCAAGCGCGTTGCCGCCGTGGACACGTTTTGCGCCTACGCACCAAAACTCGAGGAAGTGATTTTGCCGCAGACGAACGACATCACCGCCGCGGTGAAACAACTTTTGGAGTACTGAGCCTGCCTGGTATAAACTGCCTCGCAGGGAAACTTTTCTGGCTCAATTTGCGTATTTATAGGTGGAAGGGCCAGAAACTTCGCTCTGTGGGGGTAAGTCTATGATCTGCCCTAATTGCCAAAAAGACATCGCCATCGGTTCGAAGTTTTGCTACAACTGCGGCGCGAAGCAGCCGGAAACGCCCGCGCCGGGCTTCTCGCCACAAACTGGCGACAAGAAAAAGCTGATGCGTTCGTCCACGGACAAGAAAATTGCCGGCGTATGCGCTGGCCTTGCCGACTATTTTGACATGGATCCCACGGTCATCCGAGTGCTCTGGCTGCTGGCTGTCCTTTGCTTTGGCACCGGCTTGTTCGCTTACATCATTCTGTGGATTGTTCTGCCTTTGGCGCCAGCAGGGGTAATTCCAACCTCAGCGACGGCCGCCTC
This sequence comes from Acidobacteriota bacterium, assembly GCA_003224145.1. Taxonomy (GTDB): domain Bacteria; phylum Acidobacteriota; class Terriglobia; order Acidiferrales; family UBA7541; genus Acidiferrum. The sequence goes on along the minus strand of QHYN01000200.1, from coordinate 2,153 downwards.
CTAGCAGCCGTCAGTTCTGGATCCCCATCTGCGTCAGGAAGAACGCGTAATCAAACGCGTTATCCTTCAGCCGGTCATACCGTCCGGAGGCGCCCCCATGGCCACCGGGGTCCATTTTTGTTTTCAGGATGAGCAGATTGTGATCCTTGCGTAGCGCGCGCATTTTCGCCACGTACTTGGCCGGCTCCCAGTACATCACCTGGCTGTCATTAAAAGAAGTTCTGACCAGAATGTTGGGATAAGTTTTGGTCGCGATGTTGTCGTACGGTGAGTAGGTCAGCATGTAGTCGAACGCCGGCTTTTCCTTGGGATTGCCCCATTCCTCGAACTCGCCCACGGTCAACGGCAAGGACTCGTCCAGCATGGTGTTCATCACGTCGACAAACGGAACGCCGACAAGCGCCGCATGGAACAAATCCGGCCGCAGATTCAGGACCGCGCCCATCAGCAGACCGCCCGCGCTTCGGCCTTCGATGACCAGGTGGTCTTTGGAGCCATATCCCTGAGCCACTAGATATTCGGCGCTGGCGATGAAATCCGTAAAGGTGTTTTTCTTGTGCATCATGCGCCCGTCGTCGTGCCAGGCTTTGCCCATTTCACCGCCGCCGCGGATATGCGCCACCGCCGCGACCACTCCGCGATCCACGAGGCTGAACAAGTTGGAGTTGAAGCCGATGTCATAAGGGATCCCGTAAGAACCATACCCGGTGAGATAAATCGGGCCTTTGCCATCCAACTTCACGCCTTTCAAGTGCAAAACGGAAATGGGAACCTTCACGCCGTCGGAGGCCGTCGCGAAAACTCGTTCGACCTGATAGCGCGTGCCGTCATAACCGCCCGGCACCTCTTTTTGTTTCAGGAGAGTCGAGCCGCCGCCGGCCATGTCGTACTCAAACACGGATTGCGGCGTGATGAACGACTGATAGCCGTAGCGGAACTTGGCGGTGTCAAACTCCCGATTGACGTAGGAATAGCTCACATACGCGGGCTCTGGGAAGTCGATATGCTTGCACTCGCCGTTGCGTAAGTCGCACACGCGAATCTGCGGCAAGCCTTTTTCCCGTTCAGACAGCACATAGTAGCCTTTGAAAAAGTCGATGTCGTCAAGCATGACATCCGCGCGCTGCGGAATGACTTCCTGCCAGTTCTTTTTTCCGGGATCGGAGATAGGTGCTTTCACAAGGCGAAAGTTGCGGCCGGTGTCGTTTACGCGGATGTAGATGAAATCGCCGCTGTGATCGGGATAGTATTCGACGTCTTGTTTACGCGGTTCGAGAACTTTCCATTCGGCCAGTGGTTGGTCCGCGGGAATGTAACGGACTTCCGTGGTGGTATGGCTGGCGCTGAAAAGGAAGACGTACGCCTTGCTGCGTGTTTTGCCCGCAAAGACGTCAAAGCGCTCATCTTTCTCCTCATAGACTAGAGGGTCGTTTCCTGTAGTGCCTACCGTGTGGCGGTACATGCGGTATTGGCGCTTGGTCGTTTCATCTTCGATGGTATAGAAGATGGTCTTGTTGTCGTTGGCCCAAGCGACAGAGCCAACTCTCTCCGCATGGTCGGGCAGGACTTTTCCTGTACGCAAATCCTTCACCGCCAGCGTGAATTGCCGGAATCCAGTGTTGTCCGTGGCGTAAGCCAGCAGATTCCCGTCATCGCTCACGCTGAAGGCCCCCAGAGACATGAAGGTCTGGCCTTTGGCGAGTTCGTTCACGTCTAGAACCACTTCTTCCGGGGCGTCCATGCTGCCCTTCTTGCGGCAGCGAATCGGGTACTGCTTGCCCGCTTCGGTGCGCACATAATAGAAATAGCCGCCTTCCTTGTACGGAACCTCCACGTCCGTTTCCTTGATGCGGCTCAGCATTTCGTCATAGAGTTTTTTCTGCAAGGGCTCGGTGGGTTTCATGACCGCGTCGGTGTAGGTGTTCTCGGCCTCCAGATACGCTTTCACTTCCGGATTCTTTTTGTCTCGCAGCCAGAAGTAGTTATCGACCATCTTTTGGCCATTGATTTCCGTGACTTTCGGCGCCTTCTTGGCCACCGGGGGTGCGGGCAGGGGAGAAGAATCATCCGTGGCTGGCAGCCGCAGGACCGAAGCGAGCAGCAGTGAAGCAAGAGCCAGCAACGCAACACAAACGAACCGCAAGAAGTGTTTA
>QHYN01000190.1 GCA_003224145.1 Acidobacteriota bacterium | reverse complement strand
TGGGATAAATAGCCAGGGGTGATGCAAGGCAGTCATCAATGCGCGGCGGTAACCTTCGCGAAATGCTTCAAACCGCCGCTCGAATCCGTGCTGATAGCGGCGAAAAAATCCCATGTTTTCGCCGATGTGTTCCTCAGTGTGGTATTCGTCTTCGGAACTCAGGAGGTACATGGCCAAGGTTGGCACGATGGTGCGCGACCAGAAATACGAGGCGAGCATGGCGAAGATCACGGCTTCGGCGAGAGGCACAAAGAGAAATTTCGCCACGCCGGAGAGGAAGAACATGGGAATGAACACAATGCAAATGCAGATCGTGGAAACGAATGCCGGGACGGCAATTTGCTGAGCGCCATCGAGGATAGCCTGCATGGTCTCTTTGCCCATGGCCAGGTTGCGGTTGATGTTTTCAATTTCAACGGTGGCGTCATCGACCAGGATACCGACGGCCAGCGCGAGGCCGCCCAGCGTCATGATGTTGATGGTCTCTCCCAGTGCGCTGAGTGCGATGACACTCACCAGAATGGACAAGGGAATGGAAATGGCGATGATCAAGGTGCTCTTCCAGTTGCCGAGGAACAGCAAAATCATGACCGCGGTCAGGCAAGCGGCGATGAGGGCTTCACGGATTACGCCTTGGATGGCAGCGCGCACAAAGAGCGACTGATCGAAAAACGTGGTGAGGTGCAGGCCTTCGGGCAAGGCCGAGGAGTAATACTTCAGAATTTCCTTAACGCGGGACACGACCTCCAGAGTCGAAGTCCCGCCCGTCTTGAGAATACTCAAGATCACGCCGCGCTGGCCATTGGCGCGCACGATGTTGGTCTGTGGAGCGAAGCCGTCGCGAACGTGGGCCACTTCCTTCATGTAAATCGTGCTGCCATTGGTTGTCTTGACCGGCAGATCGTTGAGCTCGGCCACCGTCCGTGGGCTCCCGTTCATCTCCACGTTGTACTCGAGCTGGCCCAGTTTTGCCGTTCCCGTGGGCAAGATGAGATTTTGTGAGTTCATGGCGTTGACGATATCCACGGGGGAGAGGCCTTTGGCCTGCAAGGCTGCGGAATCGATATCCACAGAGATAAAGCGCTGCTTTCCGCCGTAGGGCCAGGGAATCGCTGCGCCCGGGACAGTGGTCAGCTGGGGACGAAGAAACGTGGTGCCGAAGTCAAAGAGTTGCTGCTCGCTCATGGAATCGCTGGTGAGCCCGATCTGGATGACCGGAACCGTCGAAGCCGAGTAGATGATGACCAGCGGTGGAGTCGCCCCCGGCGGGAGCCACCTCATCATGGTTTCCGTAGCAGCCGCCGTCTGCGCCAACGCCGTCGAAATGTTCGCTCTTGGCTGAAAGTACAGCTTGATGATGGACATCCCTGGAAGGGACTGCGACTCGAGGTGCTCGATGTCGTTGACCATGGTCGTGGCGCCGCGCTCGATGGTGGAGGTAACGCGCTGCTCCATCTCGAGCGGCGAGAGGCCGCCGTAGGTCCACGCGATGCTCACCACCGGAATGTTAATTTCCGGGAAAATGTCCGTGGGCGTGCGCAGAAGCACTACTGGCGTGAGCAGAATAATCGCCAGCGCCAGAACGATGAACGTATACGGTCTTGCCAGCGCTAATCGGACAATCCACATAACCTGTTACTCTTTCGCGGTAGGCACTTCCTAAATCTAGTTAGATTCGTCGAGTACCTGGTTTGGGTACGGGCCCACCTTGCCTTGACCGCCCGTCCCCTGCGTCATTCGATGCCGACATTTTGACACACGGCACAGGCAAGGCTCCATCCAATTTGGACCCCAATCAGGAGAGGAGAAGTCCTCCAAAGAGGAAAGATTAGCCCGGCAGAAGCTATTTGTGGGTCATGGTGAAGACGCCGTCCCAGCCGGAGGGAGGCTCATCGAAGAGATATTCCTGGCAGCGCTTCCAGTAGGCCCGTGAGGGGCCGTCGTTGGGCCACCGGTCAAGGATGGTCTGAAAAGCGTTTTGCGCGGCTTGCCATTGGCGCTGGCGGAAGAGAGCGCGGGCCTGCTGGAAGAGTTCTAGCCGCGAAGACGTTTCTTCCGATGTGCCGTAGACGGAATTTTCGCCCATCCGGCCGATAAGTTCATAAATCGTGACTGGTTGAAGCTTGCCCTTGACGCGAATGAGATCGAGCTCGCGAAAAACCAAACCGTCATTCTTGACGGCCGCGAAGGTCGTTTCATTGACGAGGATGTGCGTACCGTAATCTTTGTTGAGCCCTTCCAGGCGCGAGGAGAGATTCACGGTGTCGCCGAGGGCGGTGTAGCCATAACGCAGCGCGGAGCCCATGTTGCCGACGCTCGCCATGCCGGTGTTCACGCCTATCCCGATGTCGAGGTGTGGCTTGCCTTCGGCTTCCCATACTTTTTGCAGTTCGCGAACGTGCTCCATCATCTTCAGTGCCGTGTTGCAGGCCTTTGCGGCGTGGCCGACTTCTTCGAAGGGCGCGCCCCAGAAGGCCATGACGGCATCGCCGATGTACTTGTCGAGCGTACCCTGGTGATCAAAGACCAGACTGGTCATGTCCGAAAGATACTGGTTCAGGAAAAGCGCCAGGTCCTGCGCGTCGAGTTTTTCGGAAATCGTGGTAAAGCCGCGAATGTCGCTGAACATCACGGTGATTTCGGTCTTCTTTGGCTCGACGAGTTGCGGATTCACCAGCAGGCGGCGGATGACTTCCGGGCTGAGATATTGGCCGAACGCCGAGCGCACGCGGCGCTTCTCTTTTTCCTCGAAGAGTGAACGGTAGAGCGAGACGAGTAAGACATTGGAACTCAGAGTCAGGGCCGGCACAGTGAAGTTGAGCCACCAGCCCCGCAGAAACGCTGCATAGTCCACAGCGACAAGAGGCAGCAGCAGGCCAGCGCCAAGCCACATCCACCGTGGCGTGACTAGGGCCATCCATATCCCCAATGGAAATCCGAAACACAGAATCAGCAGAACATCTGTGAGTGTCTGTTTCGCGCCGCGAATCAAAAACGATTGGTGCAGGATGTCATCGATGACATTGGCATGAATTTCCACGCCGGGATAATCCAGGCCGCCGTAGGGTGTGGTTCGCAGATCGCCGATGCCCGTGGCCGTCGCTCCGATGAGCACAATCTTGCCTCGGAAGGTCTCGGGCGAGAATTTTCTCTCGGTCACATCAGCCAGGGAATAATGAGGGTAGGTGTAGCCTGGACCGTGAAAATTAATGACCACACGCCCTAAATCGTCCGTGCGAATCTGAGCCGCTTGCCCGAAGACGATGCGGAAAGCGCCGACGGGGCCATATTCCAGAACGACTTGTTCGTTGGGCAGACGGAAATACGACCGGACGGCTTGCACATCAAGCGAAGCAAAAATGTCCCAATCGCTATAGTCTTTGGAGCGTCCGTAAGGAATGATGAGATTGGATTCGCGCACAACGCCATCCACGTCCGGGTAAACGTTGAAAAAACCGGTCGAGGAGGCTTCCTCGCTCAGAGCGCTGGTAAGGACTTCGAGATTCGCCTCAGTGCCCTTCGGGAGAAGATTGTCTGGCGCAAATTTTTCCATGAGACCGATGCGGTCCTGCTTGCCGGTTTCAGGATGCAGCGGCCGCACGCTGGGGAAAGAATAAAAAGCAATCTGATTGGCGTAGGCGTCCAGAGTCTTGTCGTCCAGTCCACGTAGATCGGCTTCGGTGTGAAGAAAGAAATTGCCAAGCACAACCGCGCCGAAATGCTGAATCGCGGAGGCAAATTGTTTGTCTGCGTCGTACGCTGCGGCGAGTTTTTGCACTTCGGAGACGAGGGCCGGATCAATCCGTTCGCCGAGCTTTCTCCTGGCTTCCATTTCAGCCAACAGCGCGCGTATGGGCGCCGCGCTCTGATCCGGCTTGCTGAAAGTGATATCAAACCCGGCTACCCTTGCGCCATCCTCGCGAAGCACGTCCAGCATCTTTGCGAAGTGAGTCCTGGAGAAGGGCCACTTGCCCAGCACTTCCTGGGAATGCTGATCGATATCCACGATTACAATTCGCGAATCAACCGGCGTGGCGCTCCGCGGGCGGTAGCGAAATCGCGTGTCCAGCGAGGCGTATTCCAGCCGCTGGATGAAATTAAAAATGGGAGTGGGGCGTTCGCCGAAAAAAGTGAAGTAATACAGCGTGAATGCACCGAACGTAATAACCAGGCTGATGATGAATGAGACGCGATGGCGCCACCACGATTGGAGCAGTTCGTAGAGGGCGAACAAGCCCCGCCGCTGCCAAAAACCTTCTGACGGAGCTGCCATCGCGCCCCGAGGGCTACTCGCGGAAAATGAAGTTCAACTTGACGCCCGAGACTTCGATCATATCGCCGTTGTTGAGCCGCACCGGCCCGGGAATCGGCGTGCCATTAACGGTGGGCACTTTGTCGCCCGGGCCGAGGTAGTAACCGTCGTCGCGCTGATTGATTTGCGCCGCCATTTGCGGCTTGAACCAGCCCTTCAGGCGGATCGTGGCCATGGCGGACTTTCCGATGACCGTGAGTTTGTTGGTCAGAACATATTCCTTTTGATCCGATTTTCCGCCAAGAACAACCAGGGTCGGGACTTTCATGCGCGTGGAGGCAAACTGCATGGATTCGCCCATGGCGGCGGCCTGCTGGAGCATCTGGCGGCGTTCCTTGGTGTCCAGCACCATGGTTTCATTGATGCGTGGCGCGGCGGCCTTGCGGCCTGTTTGCCATGGCAGTGGGGCGTCGCCGCTGGTGTCGACCTTGATCGTATGCTTGCCGATGTGCACGTTGTCTCCATCGTGCAGCGTGGAGCGCTCGATGCGCAGGTCGTTGACAAAAGTGCCATTGAGGCTGTTCAGATCCTCAATGACCATGCGTCCTGCCTCGTAATAAACCTTGGCGTGGTAATTGGACACGGCGAGGTTATCCACTGGCAAATCGTTATCCGGTGCCCGTCCGATGGTGACCGGGCGGCTGCCCACCGACACCTCTTTGACGATTTTGTTATCAAACATGAGGCTGAGCTTCGGCATCTCAATTCCCTCCAGCGTTGCCATTAGCGCCTAGATTCTTTCGTTCTCCACGGCGCAACCAGGAAAACCACCCTTTGGAATCCTTGAGCAGCCGCACCACCACGACCGTGATGTTGTCCGGACCGCCGCGCTCATTGGCGAGCGCGACGAGTTCTTCCGCCCCGCGCACCGGATCGGGTTCCGCCTGCAGCACTCCGGCAATCTCCGGCTCGGTGACCACCCGTGTCAGTCCATCGGAGCAGAGCAGCAAAACATCGCGCGGGAAGAGTGTGTGTTCCTCGGCGTCTACCTCGATTTCCGGCTGTGCGCCAAGCGCGCGCAACAGGACGCTCTGCATTTCGCTCTCTTCCGCTTCGGCGATCGTCAAAATGCCCCGGCGAACTTGTTCAGCGACGAGAGAATGATCCCGCGTGAGCTGCAGCAGGTTGCCTCCGCGAAGCAGATACGCGCGGCTATCACCGACGTGGGCGATGCTGAGTTTCGTGCCGTCAATCCAGGCCGCCGTCAGCGTGGCACCCATGCCATGTTGCTCCATGTGTTCTTGGGCGGACTTGAAGATGCTCCTGTTGGCGAGATGCACCGCCGTCGAAAGGCGTTTTGTGTTGGCGCTCCAATTCGGCTCAACCTTGCCGAGGACTCGGGCGGCGGGGTTGGTCTCGGCGTCGAGACAATGCTTCATCACGGTTTCCACGGCCAAGGCGCTGGCGATTTCACCATGCGCTTCACCTCCCATGCCGTCGGCCAGCACAAACAGGTTCAGCGGCGCAACGATGCGGAAGCAATCCTCGTTGTTGGTACGCACGCGACCGACGTCGGTCACGCCTCCACTGACAATTCGCACACTCGCTCCCTGTAGCACGGTGAAATCACACCCTGCCCACACGTAGCCGATGATCCTGTTCCCAAGCTAGCAGAGCCCCAGGCCCTGCGAAAGGCTTTGAACCCTACTAATTACTCGCTCTTAAGCCACAATCGGCAAATGAGAATTGGCTTATCTTGTGTATTTCAATGGGCTTAACGGGCACCTCGCGCGTGCATCACACGCGCCTCTCCGCGCGGCTTTCTCAATCCTCTCCGCCAACCGAGAGCTCCCTAACTCCCCGTGGGGACATTACTCTCTCCTCATCGCTGAAATCAAGACGCCGAAGCCGGAACGCGTTGGGAACTCCCCTGATGAACGGACCGCCTCGCTTCGCGCGCAGGAGATTCTCCACTACAATCCCACGCATGGCCCGGCACCGCCCATTGTTGTTTCTTGCCTGTTCCATCGCCAGCTTCTTCGTGTTGCGGTCCGCCGCGCAGCAACCGCCTCCTGCCCCTTCCGGGGCCAGGATCCTTCTCCTGCCGCGGCGAATCGTCTCCGGCCAACGCGCGACGCTGGCGGTGCTCGACGTAAACGGGCGGCTGACGCCCAGCGTTGTCGTGAACTTCTCCAACGGCGACCGCGTAACCACCGATGCGACGGGCCGGGCGCTTTTCGTGGCGCCCCTGAATCCCGGCGTGATTTTTGGTTCGCTTACAGGACGCGCGGGCCGAGTTGCAACGACGATTCTCACGCCGACGGAAGCGGCCACGTCTTCCATGGAAATATCCTCCGCCCCGCGCGTAGCTTCATTGACGGATCGCTTTGAGATTTTTGGCAAAGGTTTCTGCGGGGATGCGGATGCCAATCAGGTACGGATCGCGGGGCAGACTTCACTCGTACTCGCTTCCTCGTCCGTCTCTTTGGTGATTCTTCCTCCCTCCGATCTGCGACCCGGTGGGGCCACGGTCGAAATCGTTTGCGCGAAGGGGGAAGCGCGGCCATTCTCCCTTACGCTCGTCGGACTGGATCTCGTGGCTGATTCTTCGCCATTGAAACCGGGAGAGCATCGCGGGCTCACGGTGCGCGTTCGCGGCATCACGGCGAGAATTTCCCTGGAGGCCCGGAACTTGGCTCCTGAAGTCGCGGAACTCGCGGGCGGCAATCCGGCGCGGGCCTTGAGCAGCGGAGGAACCGAGAATTGGGCGCGCTTCGAGGTGACGGGACGGAAGAGCGGCAACTTCCTGATATCGATTCGCCTGGTCCCGTGGCTTGGACGACCGCAGTAACGGGTAGCACAGCCAGGAATGTGTGCTTTTAGCACCCGTTCAATTTTGAACAGACACGTTGTGCCTCGGAGTCATAACCTCAATCTCCAGAGTAGAAGGTTGGAAATAAGTCCGCGATGGCGCCCCGTCGGCAGCCTCCGAGGACGTCATCGTGGGCAGGCGCTTCACCGCAATCCCCGACGACCCCACCCCCGATGTTGAGGGTGGGGGTTTTTCTCTCAGTCGCGCCGCAACCGCGGCCCGTGCTCCCCCCACCCGTTCAGCAGCCTAAATTATTCGCCTTTTCTTCGCCAGTGCTTTGTGTTAGATTTCAAACTGCTCTCATATTAGCTTTCGAGAGCGGTTCGAGGCGTCGCCATGACCTTCGCGCTTCTGGTAGGTGTCATCGTCGCTTTTGCCGTCGGCTTCTTGGCCACTTGGCTCGTCGCATCTTCCCGTGCTAGCCGGTTACGCTATGAGTCTGCTGCGATAACAGCTCAGCTTTCCGAAACGCGCCAACAACTCGCGACGAGTCGAGCCGAAACGGAAGCTCTCCGAAGGGAAGTCCTTGAGGAAAAGACGTTACGCACGCGCGCCGAAGTCGATGTCCAGAATCAACGCGCGAATCTCGAAGAACAAAAGCGCCTTGTGGGAGATGCCGAAGAGAACCTGCGCCAGGCCTTTGACTCCCTGGCGGCCAAAGCCTTACAGCAGAGCACGGATCAGTTTCTACTGCTTGCGCAGGAGAGGCTCGCAAAGCTCCAACAGGAAACCTCAGGTGATTTGTCGCAAAGGCAGGAGGCCATCAAAGGGCTAGTGGAGCCTCTTCAGCAGCGTCTCTCCGATCTGCAGACGCATCTTCGCCAGATGGAATCGAATCGGGAATCGTCCTACGGTGAACTCCGCAATCAAGTACAGCAGCTCGCTGCGACCAATCGTGACCTCCAGAGGGAGACTGGCACACTCGTGAGCACCCTGAAACAGCCACAAGTCAAGGGTAGATGGGGTGAACTGACTCTCCGCCGCACCGTCGAGCTCGCCGGCATGTCTCCCCACTGTGATTTTGACGAGCAGGTTTCTGTGCACACGGACGAAGGTCGCCTTCGTCCTGACTTGGTTGTACGCCTTCCTGGCGGAGCGAACGTCGTCGTGGATGCCAAGGTGCCTCTACACGGCTTTCTGCGCGTCGCCGCGGCGCAAAATGACACGGAGCGCGAAGCGGGTCTCGTGGAGCATGCCCGGCTTGTCCGGGCGCACGTAAACCAACTCTCCTCCAAAGAATACTGGAAACAATTCCAGCCCTGCCCCGAGTTCGTAGTGCTCTTCGTGCCGGGCGAATCCTTTTTCAGCGCCGCGCTGGAACGGGATCCAGCACTGCTGGAGGACGCCATTACGAACCACGTCTTGCTGGCGAGTCCTGCGAATCTCATTGCCATTCTTAAAGCGGTGGCATACGGCTGGCGGCAAGAGCAAATTGCTGAGAATGCGCAGCAGATCAGCGATCTTGGGAGCGAGCTCTATTTTCGCATTCTCAAGTTTCTCGAGCACATGGATGACGTGCGATGTGGGATCGAACGCACCAATAAAGCCTTTAACAGCGCAGTGGGTTCTCTGGAAGGCCGTGTCCTGCCAGCGGTTCGGAAACTCAAGGAAAAAGGCGGCTATTGGGGAGAGTTTCCCGCCATTGAGCCAACTGAAACGGCTCTGCGAGCCCTCAATCCCGCGGTAAGTGGTGAAGAGAAATAGCTATCCCCTCGCGCGAAGAAGAAGGAGACTTCGTTGTTCGAAGCCTCCCCGTCGAGTAGGAATTCTCCGCTACCAGCTCAACTTGAGCGCAAACTGGAACTGG
>QHYN01000189.1 GCA_003224145.1 Acidobacteriota bacterium | reverse complement strand
AACACTGCCGGATTTACACTGGAAAAATACCGCGACAATGTGCTCGCCGCGATCCAGGCCTTGAAGAAACAACATCCGGACGCCGAGAAGCATTCGAATGGTTACCGCCAACTGGAGATGCATTTACGCAACGGAATTCGCGAGGTGGAAGATACCATGCTGGCTGCTCCTGCACCCTACAAGCCTCCGCTCCAGATTGTCCGCCAGGATTTGATCGCCATGGACGAGGAGCTCATCAAGCTGCTTTTTCCTCGCCGGCCCACGGATCATCACCCCTCAACTCCTCCCTCGGAGAAACAACCGTGAAATGCAAACCGCAAATTCTTGTGCTGGTGCTCTCTCTGCTGGCGGCTGCCCCGCCGGTTTACCCCACGGCGGCGCAGCAAAAGGACTATCTGACCCCTCTCGAAGCCGATAAGATCCGCGATGCCGAGAACAACGCAAACGAACGCATTCGGCTGTTTCTTAGCTTTGCGGAGGACCGCCTGAAAAAATTCCAATATGAGCTCGAACATCCCTCCCAAAACCGCCATGCGGAAATGCTCAATGCCCTGCTAAATGCCTACGTCGGCTGCGTCGATGACGCGTCCGACCTGATTCAGCTCGGCATCGAAAAGCAGGATAACATCCGGAAGGGTATTGACCTTATGGCCTCGCGCACCAAAGACTTTCTTCCCATTCTCGAAAAACTGGCTGCCAGTGGACCGGAGCTCGAGACGTACAAGGACAACCTGGAGGATGCGATTGAAGGCACGCGGGATGCGATGAGCGACGCGGAAAAAGCAAAAAAGAAGGTTGCTCCTCCGCCGGTGCGCCGGAAAAACTAGCGGGACGGAGAGCGGACCAGACAGATGAAAGCGACCCTCACCAAAGCTTTGCATGTGCCGGGCGGCGCGCCTCTTTTTCAGCGTATGTTCACGCGACTGGGATGCGATGGCCGCCCGCCGCGCTTCCGCGTGGAGTTTTATCCTTATTCGAGCCTGGTGTTGACCATCCGGCGGCGCGAAGAACTCATCCTCGTGCGTTTCTCCGACCTCTTGCGCCGCGCGCCGCTGCCCGTGCTGGAAGCCGCCGCTGCGTTGTTGCTTGCGCGCGTGTATCGTCGCAGAGCGCCCGCGCCTCTTGTCGAACCTTACCTCGAATATGCGCGCTCCGGCCGCACGCGCAGCCGCATGAACCGCATGCGGCATAAGCGCGTTCGCCCGCGCCACACGGGAGCGCGCGGGCTGCACTTCGATCTGGAGAAACTCTTCGAAGAATTGAACGAGAGGTATTTCGCCGGGGAGCTGGAAAAACCGCACATTGGATGGAGCACGCGCGGCTGGCGGCGGCAGTTCGGTTGCTACGATCCCGGGCCAAACCAGATTTTGCTGAACCGGCGCCTCGATCATCCGCGTGTGCCGCAGTGCGCCGTGGAATATGTGCTGTATCACGAGATGCTGCACGTGAAGCACCCGACGCGGCGTTCCGGCTGCGGCTTGGTTTCCCATTCGCAGGAGTTCCGCGAAGAAGAAAAGCGCTTCGCGGAATTTGATCGCGCCCGCCGCATCCTCGACCGCCTCGCCCGCTGAGCCCTTTCAGCGCTCTTTGGATATCGGGCATCTGGTTTTTGAGACGATTCACTTGTCCGGTTGGCGCGTTAATCGGGAGTTGATGTGGGTATGGACGTGTCCACGATTACGCCGCGATGATGTTCTCGCGATATATCCGGTAAACCAGAATCTGACCGATCAAGAGTCCAAGGGCGACGCAACTGTAGAATGCGACCATCCAGAACCCAACCGACCCAAGTGAGGGATGTCGCAGCGCACTGCCGATTGCCGTGGATATCGCGATGCATGTAGAAATAAACAGCGACTGTAAAGGGTCGTGCCACCAATTAAAAGGGTTTCTGCTCAATGTGGGGCGAGCAAGTCTGCTGTGATTCCAGCGCCGAATCGAGTAGCCAACGCTCCCTATGGAGAACAGCGGCGTGAGCAAGAGAGTTACGCCGCAGAAAATCGCGTCTGGATTCTTATTTAGCAGCTTTTCAGGCGATAGGGAGCTATAGCCGCCCGGGAAAGCAAGTGTGACCAGCGCGATGTTTACAACGTACCAAATGTTTTTCATATGTTTTGGTCAGTCGGGAGATTACTTCCACCTTGGCTCAGTTCCAGTTTAGAACCAACATCAGAATAGGTCGGAGGGATGCAGTCGTTGGGGGCCGCGAGATAGTCAACTCCTGATAAGTCGCCTTACCGCACAAGTGGCTTCCGTAAGGCCCTAAGCAGGCGCGCCAAACCTGCACCAGCTACGATGGCGGGAGGCCCGTTAGTTCTTTTTCTCGTTTTCCACTTCTTTCGAGAGTTTTTCCAGTTTCTTTTTGATTTTCTCCGCATCTTCGGCGTGCGGATACAGGTCGAGGTAACGCTGGTAAGATTTGATGGCCTGCTTTTTCAGCCCCTTTTTTTCTTGGGCTTCGCCGAGATACCGGAAGGGAATAGCGTAGCCGGGCTTGGCCTCGGTGGCGTCCTGAAAGCGGTCGATCGCCGCATCGAAATCGCCCTTGTGCATGTAGTGCTGGCCCACTTCGATGTCTTTCTCCGCGCGCAACGGATCCCACCTCGGCTGATCCGGTGCGTTCTTCGTTGCTGAGTCCTTGTTCGATTTAGCGGGTGGCTTCGCGGGTCCGGGCGCCTTGGTGTCCGCAGGTTTGGAAGAAGGACCCTCCTGCGGATCCTGCGCACCCAGCCGCGACGCCGTAACGAGAACGGCGAAGGCCGTGAACACGGGAATCAATCTCATCAGTCTTTTGCGGAACACCGGACTCTCTCCCTCTCTTTTGATTGCGTCTAGTATGGCGGAAGTTGTTCACTGAAAAACAGCGCTCTCAGGGAGTACCTGTTCTGCCGCTGGCTAGGGGCAATGCTCTGAGGAGCAGCTGCTTACTGAACGGCTTCCAAGCCCTCGCTGGAGATTGGCGACCCGGGTGCGGGCGCTCGCTGGGGCCTGTCCGAAGTCCTGTAAGGTGAAGACGGCTTGTTTGTCCCAACTGCCCATAAGGCCCCTCTGTCTCCTGCAGTTGAAGGCGGAACGACGGACAAAGAAAATTCTAAAGAAAAGGCTTGACATGCGAGATGGTGTTATAGTTAGCTATAACACTAGGGGTCAAGAAGAGGTGGCTCGCACGCATCCGGGTAAGCGAGCCAACATCTGGGCCCCGAGATACATAAAGAAACACAAGGAGAATCAAATATGAGATCTGTTCGTTTCGTGCTGCCCGTTGTTCTGATGTCCGTCTCCACCGTGGCTTTCGCCCAGTCGGTCGCGCAATGTGACGCACAATGCGACGCGCAGTCCATCGTGCACTACGTCGCCCAGTCCGTCACACGGTCGGTCTTGCGCTCCGTTGTGCAGTCGGCCGTGCAGTCCGTCGCGCAGTCGGACGCACACAAAATGGACGCGCCCAAGACTCCCGTGGTGTCCGACGCGCAAAAGTCGTTCGACCAACTGAAAACCTTGGCCGGCACCTGGCAAGGTTCCGTGAAAGCCACCCCCTCGGACCCCGAGATTGACAATGCCAAGCTTGCGATCACGCTGCGGGTGACTTCCAGGGGAAATGCGCTCGTGCATGAAATGCAGGAAGCAGGAACGCCCTTGGATTCAACCAAGTACGATCATCCGGTGACCATGCTTTACCTAGATGGGGACAAGTTGAATCTGATCCACTACTGTGACGCCGGCAATCGACCGCACATGGTCGCCCGGCCTTCTGCTGAAGGAAAGAGGGTTGAGTTCGATTTCGCTGATCTTTCTGGCGGCAATGAATACGGACACATGTACCATGCCGTGTTCACCATCATCGACGCCGACCATCACACCGAAGACTGGACCTATATGATGCCGGGAGACAAGCCCATGCAGGTGCGCATGGACCTGAAGCGAGCACAGTGACGGAGGGCGTCGCCGATAAGGCGAACGGGAAACTCTGATGGACCGTGAGTGGAACGACAATCAGCCGATCTACCGCCAGCTTCGCGACCGAGTGGTCGCGATGATCCTCGACGGTGTGCTTAAGGAAGGCGACCCGCTGCCTTCGGTGCGGAATGTCGCCGCTGAATACCGGGTGAATCCACTTACGGTCCTGAAGGGCTATCAGCAACTAGTGGACGAAGGGCTGGTCGAGTCCAGACGAGGCCGCGGCATGTTCATCAATGCTGGGGCGCGCAATCTGTTGCTGCAGGGCGAACGACAGAAGTTTCTTGGCGAAGAATGGCCGCGGGTGCGCGCAACCATCGAGCGGCTCGGGCTGAAGGCGGAAGAACTGCTAAACGGCGCAACCCACGGGTCGTCTTCGGATGCGGCGCCAGCGAAAACCGCCAAGTTGAATCGCCCTGAGGAGGAGCGCTAAAGCTATGGCATGTATAGAAGCCCGCGGCCTACGCAAGGCCTTCGGCACAACCATCGCGCTGGACGGCATCGATTTGCGTGTCGAAGAGGGCCGCATCCTCGGCCTCATCGGTCCAAACGGCGCCGGCAAAACGACAGCACTGAATGCAATCCTCGGCCTCACCCCCTATCAGGGAGAGCTGAGGGTGCTCGGGCGCGACCCCTGGAGCGAGCGCGATCAGCTGATGCGGGATGTCTGCTTCATTGCCGATGTCGCCGTGCTGCCGCGCTGGATCAGGGTCTCGCAGGCGCTCGATTATGTTGCTGGTGTGCATCCGCGATTCGATCGCGCCAAGGCGGAAGGTTTTCTTGCGAAGACCACCATCCGGCGCACCAGCAAGGTCAGAGAGTTGTCGAAGGGCATGGTGACGCAACTGCACCTGGCTCTCGTGATGGCCATCGACGCGCGATTGCTGGTGCTGGACGAGCCGACGCTAGGGCTCGACATCTTGTATCGCAAGCAGTTCTACGATTCCCTACTGAACGACTACTTCGACCGCAACCGAACGGTCGTGGTGGCGACACACCAGGTAGACGAGATCCAGCACGTGCTCACCGACGTGATGTTCATCGATCGCGGTCGTATCGTATTCGCTCGCAGCATGGAAGAAGTGGAGTCGCGCTACCGGGAAGTGATGGTGAATCCCGACAAACTCGCCGCGGCACGGGCGCTGAAGCCGATCCAGGAGCGGCAGGGGTTCGGCCGCAGCATCCTGTTGTTCGATGGGCTCGATCGAGCGCAACTGGCTACGCTGGGCGAGGTGCGCACGCCGAGCATCGCCGACTTGTTCGTGGCGGTGATGAGCAATCATGCCGGGCGGGCACAAGGAGCGGCGCAATGAACACGCAAGCGAACGCCACGTCAGAGTCTTATTTCGACCCGCAGGCGAGCGCGCCCGCAGCCATTTCAGCTGCGCAGCGCCTGTACTGGGCGCTGCGCCGGGAATTGTGGGAGAACCGTTCCATTTATATTGCGCCGCTGGCAGCCGCCGGGGTTGCGCTGTTCGGTTTCTTGCTGACCTTAATCCATCTGCCGGAAAAGATGCGTGCGGCGGCAGCGCTCGACCCGATGCAGCAACATGAGCGGATCGAGCAACCGTTCGATGCGGCAGCGGCGCTGCTGATGGGGACTTTCCTGATCGTCGGGATGTTCTACTGCGTCGAGGCGCTGCAAAGAGAGCGTCGCGACCGCAGCATCCTGTTCTGGAAGTCGCTGCCAGTCTCCGATCTCACGACCGTGGCCGCGAAAGTGAGCATCCCGTTCGTGGTGCTCCCGCTGCTTACCTTCGCGATCACCTTTGCCACGCAGCTCATCATGCTGTTGGCGAGCAGCGCGGTATTGGCGGGGAGCGGCCTGAGCGTCGCGACGTACTGGGCGCAAGTGTCATTACTCCAGATGTCCCTTCTGCTGCTCTACCACCTGATGACCGTGCATGTCCTAGGGAGTGCACCCATCTACGGTTGGCTGCTGCTGGTGTCCGCCTGGGCGCGGCGCGCGGCATTTCTCTGGGCTGTATTGCCGCCACTCGCGATCTGCACGCTCGAGAAGCTTCTGTTCAACACAGCGCATTTCGCCGCATTCCTGGGGCAGTTCTTCACGGGCGGTACAGAAGGGCTCTATGCGCCAGGTACTATGCCGATGGATCCGATGACACATCTCACGCCGGGCAAGTTCCTGAGCACGCCCGGTCTCTGGATCGGCCTGGCAATCACCGCGGCATTCCTTGCGGCCGCGGTGCGATTGCGCCGCTATCGTGGACCGATGTGATTCGCATGGGTATTAGATTCAAACGCTTGCGCAAAGAGAAACCAATATGAGCACAGCTGAGATGATGGGACGGATTGCAGAAGCGTCGCCGCGTTTCAAGGCCAGAATGGCGGGTGTCTTTTATTTGCTCAACATACTGACAGGAGCACTCGCCCTCTTTGTTAGCGGCAGGTCCGGTTTCGCAGCCATCCTCATCGCGACCTCGTGCTACGTGGTTGTGACCCTACTCTTCTATGACATCTTTAAGCCGGTGGACAGGAGCCTCTCTTTGATCGCGGCGCTCTTCAGCCTGGTGGGATGCGCCGTTGGGGCTCTTAGCCTCTTTCATCTCGCCCCCTCCCACATCCCCAATAGCCTGGTATTTTTCGGATGCTATTGCCTCCTGATCGGCTACCTCATTTTCAGATCGACCTTCCTGCCTCGAATTCTGGGCGCGCTGATGGCGATTGGCGGTTTGGGCTGGCTGACCTTTCTATCACCGCCGCTGGCAGACTATCTGTGCCCCTACAATCTGGCCCCCGGCATCCTCGGGGAAGGATCGCTGACACTGTGGCTCCTCGTGACGGGCGTGAACGTTGAACGATGGAAGGAGCAGGCCAGCGCAGCGGGGCACTTTTCCCTATTTTAGTTTTGACAGGAGGACACAATGATTCGAGAACGAGCGCTAAAGATCGTGCTGGTGTTAGTGGGCTTGCTCTTTCTAGCTGGTGGTGTTTACGGGTTGATGCAACCGGATCAGCCGGCATACGCGCAGATGCTCATTGGCGTCTATGCCACACTGGGAATTTTCCTACTGCTTGCGTTACGTAACCCGTCAGCGGATCGCAGCCTGATCGCCTTCACCGCATGGTCGAGCCTTGTTCACGGCGCCATTATGGCGGTGCAGGCATTCCGTAATGTGATCCCACGCGGAGACCTGCTGGGCGCCGTACTTCCGCTTGTCATCGTCGGTGTAGCACTGATCGTGCTCGCCCCAGCAAAGATAAGGGTGGCTGGGCCCTGATCGCCGTATAGGTGGCGATATTCAGGCATTGGGCTCGGAACCGTCTCAAAGCGCGCGGCGTTGATGTCACGTTTGCAATGGAGCCGAAATGACAGATCGTACCGTTGAAGCATCGCCACGTCTGCGGGCCAGGATTGCGGGTGTCCTTTCTTGCTCAGCTTACTGACGGCAGCATTCACCGAGTTCTCGTTCGCGGCAGGTTGAATATCGCAGGGGGACTCATCGCGATCGCGGGCATGGTCGGTGTGACGCTGCTCGTCTATGACCTCTTTAAGCCGGTGAACAGGAGCCTCTCTTTGCTCGCGGCGTTCTTCAGCTTCGTGGCACTCACCTTTGAGGCTCTTCGATGGCAGCCTCAGGGCGTGAACATCGCCATAGTATTTGTCGGATTCTATTGCCTCCTGATCGGCTACCTCATTTTCAGGTCGACCTTTCTGCCTCGAATTCTGGGCGTGCTGATGGCGTTTGGCGGTTTGGGTTGGCTGACCTTTCTGTCGCCTCCGCTCGCAGACTACCTGTCCCCCTACAATCTGGCCCCCGGCATCCTCGGAGAAGGATCGCTGACCCTGTGGCTCCTCGTGGTCGGCGTGAACGTTCAAGGGTGGAAGGAGCAGGCCAGCACCGCAGCGGTCCGCGCATGAAGGCCGCAATCTATAGCAGATACGGACCGCTGCATGTTGTCCAAATCACGGACGTCGAAAAGCCTGTTCCCAAGGACGACGAGTTTTGATAGAAGTTCGCCCGGCGTTCCGCGAGCAATCACCGTTTGGATGTGCAAGAGTTGTAAAGTTCGGGAGAAACCGAAATGACAGATCGAACTGTTGAAACATCGCCGCAACTTTACGCAAGAATCGGCGGCGTGCTGTACCTGATCATCATTGTGCTGGGCATCTTCGGCGAGGCATTCGTCCGCGACAGGATCTTCGTATCGGGCGATGCAGCGGCCACAGCCGCCAACCTCAGGTCGATGGAGTCGCTGTGGCGCTTGGGTATCGCCACCGAATTATTCCTGCTGATTTGCGCGATTGCATTGACGCTGATCTTCTACCTCTTGCTGCGCCCGGTCAGCAAAGAGCTTGCTCTGCTGGCGGTGTTCTTCAATCTGGTATCGGTGGCGGTGGAAGCGGTTGCCGCGCTGGACCTGGTCGCGGCGTTGTTTCCGCTGGGCAATGCGGGATACCTCAAGGCACTTCCGCCGGAGCAGCTCTACGTTATGGCGAGCCTGGCGATCAAATCGCATAGCTACGGCTTTGGCGTTGCCCTGATCTTCTTCGGCTGTGTGTGCCTCATTCTCGGATATCTGATCTTCCGATCGGGGTATCTGCCCAAGGCTATCGGCGTTCTGATGCAGATCGCCGGTTTGAGCTATTTGACGGATAGCTTCGCGCTGATTCTGGCGCCCGCCTTCGCCAATCGGATATTCCCCGCCGTTCTCGTTCCTGCTTTTGTTGGAGAGGCATCGCTCTGCCTTTGGCTTCTTGTAAAGGGCGTGAATGTCCCGAAGTGGGAAGAGAAAGCAAGCGCTGGGCGGGTTA
>QHYN01000235.1 GCA_003224145.1 Acidobacteriota bacterium | reverse complement strand
ATGTCCGCATCCGCACCCACCCGCAGACACCCCTTTTTGAATTCCATGCCGAGAAGGGTAGCCGGATTGAGCGTCAACATGCGCACCGCGTTCACCAAGGGAACGCCAAAGCTCACCACGTTTCGGAGGGCACGGTCGAGAGTCAGCGTGCTGCCGGCGAGAACTCCGGCAGCGTTGCGGCAAACGCCGTTGCTCACGGTAATTTCGAAATCGCCCAGCATGTATTTTCCGTCCGGCATGCCGGTTGCGGAGAGACCGTCACTCACCAGAATGACCCGCTCAGCGCCCTTTGCTTGCAAGAGCAGCTTGATCGCACCTTCTTCGACGTGGACGCCATCGGCGATCAATTCGGCGTTGATTTCGGGTGAGGTGAGCACAGCTCCGATCACGCCGGGGTCGCGATGAGTGAATGGCCGCATGGCGTTGTACATATGGGTGGCGCTGCGCGCCCCGTGCGCGATCGCGAAGCGGGTTTGCTCGTAGTTGGCATCCGTGTGGCCCAGAGAAATGACCAAGCCTGCATGGAGCGCCGCTTCTATGCAGGGCGCGGCGCCAAGAACCTCGGGTGCAATTGTCAGGAGCCGCGCATTCCCCGCGGCTGCCTGGAGAAAGCGTTGGAGCAAGTCCGCGGACGGCAACTGGATCCACTCGACTGGATGAACGCCGCGGCGCGCGTTGCTAATGAATGGCCCTTCGAAGTGGATGCCGAGAACTTCAGCGCCGGAGTCCAATGAAGCATGTTGCTGGGTGATGAAGCGGGCGATTCCCTCCGCAGCCCGGCAGGTATCGTCCGGGCTGGCTGTGACCGTGGTGGCCAGGAGCGAGGTCGTACCAAACGGGGCGACCTTTCGAGTGACGGCGCGCAGAGCCGCATCGGTAGCCTCCATTACGTCGTGCCCGCCCGCGCCGTGGATGTGAATATCGACAAGACCCGGGGTTGCCGTTTTGTCCGTGGCACGAATCTCTAGCCCGCCGACGGGCAGGGTTATACTGGCGCGCGGCCCGATCGCCTCGATCAGGCCTTCACGGATCAAAATGCCTGCGTCGTTAATTTCCGTGGTTGGGGTAAGAGCCCGGCCCGTGTGAATGAGAGTGGTCGGCATGGCCGTGCAACATCGTAACGGAAATGCTTCGCGGGGCAAAACAGAACGGGCGGGCCAACCGAGTCAGCCCGCCCGTCAGACAGATGTTAAAGATGCTTACTTGGTCGCTGCCGCCATGTCAATGCTGGTCAGCTTGAGCGTGTCGCCTTCCACCGCGCCTTTTACGGTCACGTGATGACCGGCATGCGGTGCCACTTTGTCCTGCGCATCAACGACGTACACTTTCTTGTCGGCGTCGTTCACGAACACGTACTTTGCGCCATGTTCCTTGACGCATTTGACCGTGCACTCAGCCGTACCTGCCTTG
Source organism: Acidobacteriota bacterium (assembly GCA_003224145.1). GTDB lineage: Bacteria > Acidobacteriota > Terriglobia > Acidiferrales > UBA7541 > Acidiferrum. Next base: position 24,744 of record QHYN01000235.1, on the reverse strand, counting down.
TCGTTTGCGCCTTTCACCCCACACTGGCTGTCAGAAATCCAGCCGGTCCAGGAATTATCTGCCGCCATCGCGAGAGTTCCCGCGAAAAGCGTTGCTGCGATTGCCATTGAGAATCTTACTTTCATGATTTCCCCCTCCAGAAATCCAAAGCAGTTTTGATCCGCCGGGCCGCTCAGTAGCTTGACATAAGCCCTGGTCCGGTGTCCAGTCACTTGCTACTACCCAATACGACTGGTTTTTATGCCCGGATGAGCGGACACAAAAAGGGGAGGATTTTCTGAAATCCTCCCCTATCTTGCGTGGCCTCAAGGATTTGAAACTTTGCTGCGAAGGAACTGGCTTACTGTCCGGAGGTCGCTGTGCTTGCCGAGGCCGCTCCCGCCGCCTTCGGAGCGCTTAGGTAGCCTGTGGCGCTCGTCTTGGTGACTTTGTTGACCACGAGTTCGAGTGCCGCACGGCTGCCGCCTGTATAGAAGAAGATGGGTTCGTTGACCGAGCGGTTCTTCTTTTCGAAGTTGTTATCGTCGGCCACAACGGTAATGGTGTACTGGTTCTTTTTGGGGTTGGTGTCTTTTAGTTGAATCTGTATGGAGCCAACCTTTGTCGCGCCATTCTTGCGCTGCACGGTGAACTCGAAGTAATCGCGCTGGCCCATGTGGCGAAGCTGATCGATTTCATCATGGTTCCGGGCGATGAGCGTGCCCATCTCGCTGCGCGCCATCTGAATGCTGTTCTTGGTGGCATCGAGGTCGCTTTTTACGCCGGTCACATCGCCGTTCAGTCTGTTCACATCATCCGTACTGGCCTTATTGGCGAGTTCCGCTTTCACGGAAGTGGCGAGGTTGTCCACTTTCTTGTCCACGGCAGTAGTGGCGTTCTTGTTCTGCTTGCGTGCCGCGATCAGTTCTCCTTGAGTCAGGTTCAGCTTGTCCGTGACAACCTTCACGTCGCTTTGCAATTGCTGATTGATGTCGTCTTCCTTGGCAAGGCGCTGGCTGAGCGCATCATTGGCCTGTTTCGAAGCTAGCGTCGCTTGCTCTAGGCTCTTGGATTGACTGAATGCAGTCCAGCCCAGTCCCAATCCGATCACCGATAGGCTACCCAACACACCCACTGCCAATCCGACCCACCGGGGTGTTCCCGACGGGTGGGAGTGAGAAAATTCCTGAAATTCGCTCATAAACTTCGTTTCTCCTTTTGGCTATTCGCCCTGTGGCCTAGCAAGGAGCACCCGTCGCTCCAAAGAGCGAATTTGGGCCTTGGCGGCTTAAGATGTTAGAAATAAAAAGGTTAAGAACAAAATAGGGGTCAATGGGGGTAATTCTATAAGTACTAGTACCAGTAAAGATTACTCGGTCACGTAAACGGGGATAAAATAGGCGCTTACTATATTTTCGTAAGGTTAGACTAGGCCTACAAAGAGATCTTCGAAGCTCCTAATAGAGTAAAGATGCCTCTCCGGAATAGTGGTAAGTTCTGTTGCGTGAAACGGTTGCAGGCAGGGACTGTTTAGGCAGCTCGGAAGGCGCCTTCGCCGGCGAGAGCCCGCTGCTCAGAGTTGAAGTAGCGGTCCAATGTGTTGACTGCGGCTTGCAGAACCAGATGGCAGTCGGGACAAGTCTCGAGGTGGCGTCTGATCTCGAGTTCGACAGACGAGGAGAGTCGCCCCTCTAAGTACCAACAAATCAGATGGATAGTATCCCTGCAGCTCATTTCCCGGTCCCCCAGGTTGCCCCGAGATGCGAACGTCAAGCCAAAGGACGGCAGCACTTGTGGAGCCAAAATGAAGTTTTGGGGGTGGTACATTTAAGTGTTTCAGAATCAAAGGCTTAAACTATCTCATTGACCGGACGTGCACCTCGAACCTGGTTCCATTCTGAAAAGATTACACGTGCAGCGCGCAAAGTGTGCAGGAGTTCGCTGTAAAACCACGATCTCTATCTTTCCGGAATGATGGTCATTTCACGGAGCACTGCAATCCGATCTGCCAGCGGCGGATGTGTACTGAAGAGCGAGGAGAGCGTTCCGCCGCCAAACATGGGCTTGACGATGCAAAGAGAGGAGGTCGACGGTGAGATGGCGGTTGTGGGAATTCGGTTGTTATAAGCACCCAGCTTTTGCAGTGCGCTAATCAAGCCATAGGGGTTTCCCACCATCCTGGCACCGGTTTGGTCAGCGGAGTACTCGCGCTGGCGGGACAGGCCCAACTGCAGCAGCATGGCCGCAAATGGCGCCAGAAAGAACAGCAGGAGCCCGAGAATACCGCTGCCGCCGCGGTCACGATCACCGTCACGACCTCCGTAGCCAAACCATCCACCCAGACGGGTAGTCCACAGGATGGCGCCGGCGAGGGTCGCGGCAATCGAACTGATAAGGATGTCATAGTTTCGGACATGCGAAAGCTCATGGGCGATCACGCCTTCGAGCTCATCATCATTCATCAGTTGCAGCAAGCCTTCGGTCACGGCGACGGAAGCATGCCTGGGGTTCCTGCCCGTCGCGAAAGCGTTCGGGGCGGCTTCCGGCACTACATAGAGCTTCGGCACCGGTATATTGGACTTCGCCGCCAGGCGTTCCATGACCGCATACAGCCTCGGCAATTGCTCTCGCGAAACGGGCTGCGCGCCGCTGGACCACAACGCGGTCTTGTCCGAAAAGAAGTACGCAAACGCATTGCCGACGATCGCGAATCCCAGGCCGACAGTCATCCCATTGCGTCCACCAAAATACTGGCCCACCATCATCAGCATGAGGGTAAGAGCTACCAGCAAGAAAGTTGTTCGAAAGACTCTCATGGTTTTCCTTCTATTCTCCGCGTGTGCATTCCGCACACAAAATGCCCTCTGCAAGAGCGAGGATGGGGCATACGGAAATCGCGACGCCTCCCTCTGTTAGATTCGCGCCGCAGCCGCAGGTTGTTTCGAGGGCGCACGTTCAAAGCGCATGGCATCCTTCCGGCCATCGCGATCGACAATGACGTGGTCGCCCGGAAGCACCACGCCTTCCAGCATTTGTAGCGCCAGCGGGTCCTGAATCAGCCTTTGAATCGTGCGTCGAAGAGGCCGCGCACCGTAAGCGGGGTCGTAACCTTCGCGCAGGAGCAGTTCCTGGGCCGCCGGTGTCAGCTCCAAAGTAATCTGGCGTTCGGCGAGCAATTTCTCCACATTCTTCAACAGCAGGCCCACGATTTTGGCCAACTGCTCTTTTCCGAGCGGGTTGAAGATGACGATCTCGTCGATCCGGTTGATGAACTCCGGTCGGAACGAAGCGCGCAGCGCATCCATAGCTTCCTTTCGCGCGCTCTCGTGGTCCCTGCCGGCCAATTCCGAGATGACCGTCGAGCCCACGTTGCTGGTCATCACCAGAACGGTATTGCGAAAATCCACGGTGCGCCCTTTGCCGTCAGTGAGGCGGCCGTCCTCCAGAATTTGCAGCAGCACGTTGAACACATCCGGGTGGGCCTTTTCGATTTCGTCAAAGAGAATGACCGAATACAAATGGCGCCGGACTTGCTCGGTGAGCTGTCCGCCCTCTTCGTAACCCACGTAGCCAGGCGGTGCGCCGATAAGACGCGAGACGCTGTGCTTCTCCATGTATTCGCTCATGTCGATGCGTATCATGAGCTTTTCATCGTCGAACAGAAACTCCGCCAGCGCGCGGGCCAGTTCCGTTTTCCCCACCCCGGTGGGACCGAGGAAAATGAAGGAGCCGATCGGGCGCCTGGCGTCCGAGAGGCCAGCACGGCTCCGTCGCACGGCATTCGCTACTCGCGCGAGTGCGTCATCCTGACCGACCACGCGTTGCCGTAGGCGCTCTTCCATGTGCACCAGCTTTTGCGCTTCGCCTTCGAGCAAACGGCCAGCGGGGATGCCCGTCCACTTGCTGACGAGCTTGGCGATGTCTTCCTCATCGACTTCTTCTTTCAACATCGGCGCATCCTTCTGCAGGGAAGCAAATCTTTGCTGGGCTTGCTGGAGCTCGCGTTCCGCCGCGGCGATCTTACCGTAACGGATCTCCGCGACCTGGGCCAGTTCACCTGCGCGCTCGTAGCGCTGCTCTTCCGCTTTGAGCTGTTCGATTTTCTCCTTGAGCTTGCGGATCTTTCCAATGGCCTCTTTCTCCGCTTGCCAGCGCGCCTTCCGCGCACTGGAATCTTCCTTGAGTTTCGCGAGTTCCTTCTCGATCTGGGTGCGCCGCTCCTTGGAATGCGAATCGGATTCCTTCAGCAGCGCCTGGCGCTCGATCTCGAGCTGCAGGATGCGGCGTTCAATCTCGTCAATCTCGACGGGTAGGGAATCGATCTGCATGCGCAGGCTGGCCGCGCACTCATCGATTAAGTCGATGGCCTTGTCCGGCAGGAAACGGTCGGAAATGTAGCGGTTGGAAAGAGTGGCGGCAGCAATGATTGCAGCATCCTTGATGCGCACACCGTGATGCACTTCATAGCGTTCCTTCAAGCCGCGCAGAATTGCAATCGTGTCCTCCACGGTGGGTTCGGCGACAAGCACGGGTTGAAAACGCCGTTCCAGGGCGGGATCTTTCTCGATGTGCTTCTTGTATTCGTTGAGCGTGGTCGCGCCGATGGCGCGCAGCTCGCCTCGGGCCAGCGCAGGCTTGAGCATGTTGGACGCGTCCATCGCGCCTTCCGCCGCGCCCGCGCCCACCAGGGTGTGCAACTCATCGATGAACAGAATGATTTGCCCTTCGGCTTCGGTAATTTCCTTGAGAACGGCTTTCAGCCGGTCCTCAAATTCGCCGCGATATTTCGCTCCCGCGACCAGGGCCGCTAGATCCAGCGCCACAATGCGCTTGGTCTTCAGCACGTCCGGGACGTCGCCGGAAACGATGCGCTGCGCAAGGCCCTCGACAATAGCCGTCTTGCCGACACCCGGTTCGCCGATCAATACCGGATTATTTTTCGTGCGTCGCGCAAGAATCTGCATCACGCGGCGAATTTCCTCATCGCGGCCGATGACAGGATCGAGCTTCTGTCGCCGGGCTAATTCAGTAAGGTCACGGGCATATTTTTCCAGGGCGGCGTAGGTAGCTTCGGGGTTCTGGGAGGTAACGCGTTGCGTTCCACGCACGCTGGCCAATGCTTGCAAAATCGCTTCATGCGAAGCGCCCTGGCGTTTCAGCAGTTGGCCTGCGGGATCACGGTCGCGACTCGCAATCGCTAGAAAAAGGTGTTCTGTGGAGACGTACTCATCCTTGAAATTGTCAGCCTCTTTGAAGGCCTGCTCGAGAACGTCGTTGAGCGCGCGGCCCATGTGTTGTTGGGCGAAACCCTGTACTTTGGGCAGGCGGGCGATCTCGCGCTCGATTTCTTGCGTGAGCGCTTCCGCAGGAATGCCGAGCCGCGGGAGCAACGGAGGCACTACGCCGTCGGTTTGGGCAACCAGCGCGGCCAGCAAATGAATGGGTTCGATCTGCTGATTCTCTTGCCTTGCGGCAACTTCCTGGGCGCTCTGGACAGCTTCTTGCGCCTTCACGGTCATCTTGTCAAATCGCAACATAGGAGCCTCAATATGGAACTACGGGTGCGCAAAGGGGCTGGCTCCAACCAGCCCCTTATTCTTACAACTTAGACCGCTTCCTTTGCAGCCTTTTCGCTGCGTCCTGCTTACCTGCCAGAGGCAGCCGCGGCGGCCATGGCCGGAGTACCGACATTTACTTTAATCTGCTTCGGCTTCGCTTCCTCGCGCTTGGGAATGCTGAGCGTCAGCACGCCATTGTGATACTCGGCCTTGATGGCGTCGGGATTCAGGGTGTTTGCAAGTGTGAAGCTGCGGGCGAAGGAGCCGTAGGAGCGCTCCAGGCGCAGATAGCTCTCTTCGTTCACTTTCTTCTCGAACTTGCGCTCACCGCGAATGGTGAGGAGATTGTTCTCCACGCGGATGTCCAGATCTTTGGGATCGACATCGGGGAGATCCGCCTTCACCACGAGTTCGTGCTCTGTCTCGTAGATATCAACGGACGGCGCCCCCGCGCTGAGGATGGATTGCTCGCCTGTACGCTCAAAGGTATCGTTGAACAGGCGATTGATCTGGTCCTGCAGGGTAGTGACGCCGTGAAAGGGTTCCCATCGGGCAATTGCTCTCATAATTGTAAGCACCTCCATAGGTGATTTTGTGACAATAATATAATATGAGTGTGTCATTGTCAAGTACAAATTAGAGTTTAACTACCTTCTGTGTAAGGCAATTAGAATCAGTTTCATAGAAGGAATGTTTTGGTTTCTTCGATTTTTTGACTCTGACTCACTTCAGTCCTTCAGTCGGCCAGCGGGGAAGTCGGCAGAAGACTGTAAGCTAGCTTATGACTTAAGCTAGTTCGCTGAATCAACCAGTTTACGTTGCAATGTGGCGTGCCCCGCTCTGTTCCATGGTTGGCCGTGCAGTTCGGGGAGTCCGGAAAGTTTCTGGATTACGGCATCTCCTTGATTCGAAAGACGGACACTGCGTTCCTGTTAGACTACGGCTTCTCATGCGCCTGGAAGAGCTCGACTATCACCTGCCTCCTGGGCAAATCGCGCAGCGGCCCCTGGACCGCCGCGACGCTTCCCGCCTCCTCCTTTTGAACCCCTCCTGTGGGGCGCTAGAGGATCGGAGATTCGCGGAATTCCCGGACTTTCTCGACGGCAATGAACTGCTCGTTCTGAACAATGCGCGCGTGATTCCGGCGAGGCTGTTTGGGAGGCAGGCGGGTCTCCACTCGCAGAAGCCCTCGCGGTCGACAAGGCCGGAACACTTGACTGGCAAGGTGGAGGTCTTGTTGACACGACAAGTGGGTGCTGACAGTTGGGAAGCGCTGGTGCGGCCCGGACGGAAAATGCCCTCGGGGGAACGTGTTTACTTTGGGGATGGTGAGCTGGAAGGTGAAGTCGTGGCGCGCGGTGACTTCGGCTTGCGGACGTTGCAACTTGTTTCACACGACGAGCGCAGCGTCAGCGAGCATCTCGAGAGGCTCGGGCACGTACCCCTCCCGCCGTATATCGATCGCGCGGACGAAACGGCGGACCGCGAGCGCTATCAAACCGTGTTCGCGAAACGTCCTGGCGCTGTCGCCGCACCCACTGCGGGGTTGCACTTTTCCATGGAAATCGTGGAAAAGATTCGCAAGCGCGGCGTGGAGCTGTGCGAAGTCACGCTGGATGTTGGCCTCGGGACATTTCAACCGGTTCACACTGAAACGCTGGAGGGCCACGTGATGCATTCCGAGTCCTACGAAATCCCCACAGAAACTGCTGATCGGATTAATGTCGCACACGCCGCGGGTCGCCCCATCTTGGCCATCGGCACGACGGTGGTACGCGCCCTGGAGGATGCCGGGTTACGCGCTGCAGAAACCGGTTCCACGAGCATCGTGGCAGCCGGCCGGGCGGAAGCGCACTTGTTTATCATTCCAGGATTTCAGTTTCGCGTTGTGGACAGCCTGCTCACGAATTTTCATTTGCCACGTTCTACGTTGCTGGCGCTGGTTTGCGCCTTTGCCGGACGCGAACTCGTTCTTACCGCTTACCAACATGCCGTCGCCGCCGGCTATCGCTTCTACAGTTATGGAGATTGCATGCTGATCCGCTAGTGTGTGGAGAAAGGCTGCTTCTCTGCTTTCAGGCCATCTGCATTGAGCCACCTGCGGTCATTCAGACAAGAAAGGAGGTCGCAGCGGACTGCGGCCTCCCTCTCGTCGGATGGAAAAGGAGTTAAGGATTATTCGTTGAAGACAAAAACGCGGGCCTTGCCAGCAAAGCGGACTTCCTTCACTCGACCATTCTCGTCGAGCAGCAGAGAGTCATAGTTGGACTTGGCGCTGCGGTCTTCCCAGCGGCCTTCGGACTCGGCAACGACTCGCCGGCCTTTTTGCACGGTAGCTTTGTTGCCCTCGATCTCCAGGCGGTACTCGCCGGCCTGCAATTGGGCTTTGCCGAGCTTGGCGGTCTGGGTGAGACTGATAGTCTTGGCGAAGGGTTTCGCAAAGGCCGGCATAGCGAGGGCCATGGCGGCCAGCAAGGCGATACTGGAGACAAACGAACTGGTTTTCATGCGTGTCATACTTCCTTTCGGACAGGATCGAGTCAGCCGTCCAGGACACTGGCGCGGGCAAGATCGGATTGACACGCAAGCGGCGGGCGAGTAGTCTCGCCCGTCAAGACACCTCTTCTTCCTGGACTAACGGCCGGAAAGACTGCGTGTCATAGCCCCGCGGCTGCCACCGCGGGGTTCTTTTTAGATCTTGCCGCGGACAGCCCTGTAAGCGGCTGCGCCCGTATAGACGAAGTGCGAGATGGGAATGTTTCGCGCGAGGGCGATAAAACTTCAGATTGTCCGGTCAAATTGGGAACGAGTTACATCATTTTTCTAGAGCGCCGCATCAAACTGTGTTTCTGTCTCATAAAATTCTTCTAAACAGACAAGAATCGCAGAAAAATATTTGCGGCAGGTTTTCTGCGCCATTTTTTCACTGACACTGCATACTGTCGTGCATCGGCGCGCTTGTTCATCTATACTCTAGGTCCATTTTTCAGGATATTAGGAATGCGCACCCTCGTTCTCAGCGACCTGCACTCAAACGGTACTGCACTCGATGCCGTCCTTGCCGCGGCCAAAGGTCGCTGGGACATATCCGTATGCTTAGGAGACGTGGTCGGCTACGGCCCTGATCCCAATTACGTCGTGGAGCGCTTGCGAGAGATGGGTACGCAGACGATTCGAGGAAATCACGACAAGGCGGTGACCGGCTTGATGATCACGGATGACTTCAACCCGGTGGCGAAAGCGGCAGTGGATTGGAGCCGGGCAGAGCTCAAGCCAGAGAACTTGGCGTGGCTCACGAACTTGCCGCCAGGACCTCTCGAAACGGATGGCATTGTGCTCGTCCATGGCGCGCTTCAAGACGAAGATGAATATGTATTCACGCCGGCGCAGGCTCTGGACGGTCTCCTGGACTCCACCGCCAAAGTCACTTTTTTCGGCCACACGCATCACCAGGGTGGTTTTGCTTACCAAGATTCCCAGCTCGAGGTACTGCAGATTCACCCGCGCGCCACGGAATCCTTTGCGGCATTGCGCATCGAACCGCCCTGCCGCTACTTGCTGAACCCCGGCTCGATTGGGCAGCCACGCGACGGAGATTCGCGCGCCGCTTTTGCCATCGCCGATCTCGAACATCAGGTCGTGGAATTTTGGCGTGTTCCCTACGATGTCGAGGCCGTGCAGCAGCGCATGCGAGCCGCCCACCTTCCCGAGCCGCTGGTCCAGAGACTGGCGGTCGGCCGTTAGATTTTCAGGCCTCTCTGCACACGATTATCTAAACTAGGTATTCCGCAAGGTACGTACTTTAATTATAATCAGGCGTGTGGATTTCGCCGCCGAACTGCAAGTCAGTCTGAAGGAATTTACCGCCTCCGGTCTCATTGACATTCACGAGAACGGCGGCCGGGTTGCCTCCTTTTCGGGGATGTCGTGGGAAGTGCGAGGAAGCGGCGAAAAACCGCTGCTGCATCTCTGGTCCGAGCAACTCAACCTCACCCGGCGGGTGCTGGCCATCACGGATCATTCCGAGCAGCGGCTCGTTCTGGCTGTCGAGCGGTTTGGCCGCGCGAAGCCCGACCGGCTGGAATTCGTTCGCAGAGAATTTGAGCGGAGCGCTCATCAATTGTCCCGCGAGGAATTCCGAGCGCGGCTGAGCCATCTTCTTTCCGAGCAATTCCCGGATGAAACTGTCGAAGCTCTTACTGTTTCTCCGGACCTCGAACACTCCCTATCTGGCAATTACGCGCGTGGAATTTTGCGCCGCGGCTCATCGCGCGTCGCTTTCCTGGCTGTTCCGACCGGAGAATCCTCAGCCACGGTGGACTGCAGCCTGACCTTTGCCTTGCTGTGGTTGACACACGCGCGCTATTCAAGTGGGGGCGGAATGATAACGGGCCTTCGTTTAATTCTTCCCAAGAACACGGGGGCCACTGTTGCGCACCGTCTCGCCGCGGTAGACCCACGGGTGGCCGTGGAGCTGTACGAGCACGAACCGCTGTTGAATGTCCTGGAGAAAATAGATCCCCGCCGCGCGGGAAACCTGAATACCTGGCTCGTCCCCATCCGCGAATCGGAAACGCTCCTCCGGCGAGCGCGGCCTGCACTCGAACCCATTATCTTTGCGGCGTCGAAGGCCATCACCCTGCATCCCGCCGCGCAAACCGGTGAAGTGTGGTTGCGCTTTCGTGGCCTGCCATTCGCCCGGTGGGAAGACGGGCGTGTCTTTTTTGGAATTAGCGATTGCCGGAAAGAGCTCACCACTGCTTCACGCCCAGCCCTGAAGCGGTTTTTGCAGAATCTCGAAGTACATCGTCATCCCCTTGCCACCGACGTGCGCCATCCGTATTACCGGGCTCAGCCGGAACGTTGGATGGAAGGCATGGTGCGCGAAGACGTTACGCGCGTGGACGCCACGCTGGATGCGCGATTTGTCTACACCCAGGTCTTCGCGAATGCCGGGGGAGAACACGGCTTTCTCGATCTCTTGACCGTGACTCGCTCCGGCCGGCTGGCGATCATTGAATTAAAAGCGAGCGAACACATTCATCTTCCGCTCCAGGCCGCGGGTTACTGGCTGCGAGTCCGTAAGCACCTGGAGAATGGCGACGTAGCTCGCTACGGTTATTTCTCAGGGATCGAGCTACAGCAGCTCCCACCGCTGGTGTATCTGGTTGCACCAGCGCTGCGCTTTCATCCCTCGACAGACGAACTCTTGAAGTATCTCTCGCCGGAACTCGAGGTTGTCCGAGTGGGGCTGGCAGAGAGCTGGCGGCGCGGCCTACGTGTGGTGATGCGTCAATAGTGGCGGGATCTTATTCGGCTCGGCCTCGCAGAACCTGGCGCTTATTGACATGCCCCCTTTTCATCAGCGGAAATTTCTCCACGGAAGCGCAGTTCCGCAGGTAGAATAATCTTCCCGGCAGAGAGGATGACCACTGTGCAAAGGAGTCCCTTTTCAGTTTCTATTCGGCAGTCGGGTTCGGTGTCTCTTCTCGATTTGTCGGGGCGGCTGACATCGTTCGAGATGGGCGCGCTCCACGAGGCCATCGCGCGGCTCTTGAAGGAAGGGCGCAAGAATATCCTTTTGAATCTGAGCGGCTTGGAATACCTGGACAGCTCTGGAATCGGCGAATTGGCCAGAAATTACGTTTCGGTTGCGAAAGGAGGCGGCCAGATGATAGTGGTCGGGTTGTCTCCCAAGGTAGAAGAAATCCTGAAAGTTACGCAGCTGTATCGGGTAGTTCCAGAATTCCCAAGCGAAGAAGAGGCCGTGGAAAGTCTCCTGAATAGCGGGGACAAGCGGAAATCGAAAGCAGCAAAGTGAAAAAATCAGCCAGAAAAGGAGAGAAGCGGTTAGGGACGAGCCCTAACCGCCTCCCGGGGTGTGTCCTCGAAGTGGTTTGATTAATTAGATGTACGGCAGCAAAAAAGGTTTCCTCGGACCTGAAGGTTTTTTGAAAAAATCGATTTACTGGCGCAAATATCAGTAAAACAAATACTTACGCCAGCGTTCGTCGCGGTGTCCAATGAGCCTCATGAGCTGCCTGGAGGTATGTAAGGTGAACGGCCGGGGCCTCCGGGCCAGCTTCAGCCCTGCCTCTTCCGGCGTGCGGTCCCCTTTGTTGTTATTGCATTGGTAGCAACAGGCCACCAGGTTTTCCCAGGAAGAGCGCCCCCCGCGCGACCGGGGCACCACGTGGTCCAGCGTCAATTCGGAGCTCGGGAACACGCCCCCGCAGAACTGGCAGGTGTTCCTGTCGCGCAGAAGTATATTCTTCCGCGAGAGTGCCCGGCTCTGCTGAGGAATATGCCGGTAAGCAAGCAGGCGGATGACCGACGGAACTTTGTGGGCATGAGCGGCGGAGTGCACCTCGGCATTGTGCAGCTCTTCCGCCTGGGCCACGCCTTTCAGCATCAACACCATGGCACGACGCACGGCAGTGACGTTAATTGGCTCGTAAGTCGCATTCAGCACGAGCACCGGCTCCTGCATCAGCGAGGTGCGGCGCATCGAGATCGTGTTGTGGGGTCTACTACCTGCGGGACTTTCGGAGCTGGGCACAATCGCACACGCCGCTTCGGGGGTAAAGCGCCCCCCGGGATTCGCCGACATGTGCCGGTTAGCGCCCATTGGGATTGCCTCTGAACTATTTTACCACTGAATGGAGCTCGGCAACGGGTTTCTGACTGCCCGTGCTACAGTAAGCCCGATCACGGACTTAGCGCCTGCGTCACGCAACGCCCGCGCGCAGGCATCCAGTGTCGCTCCAGTCGTCAACACATCATCTATCAATAAGACACGCAAATTGTCAACTTGGCTGCCCGGACGTGTGGCAAAAGCGCCACGCACGGACTCCCAGCGTTCTTCCAGGCTCAGGATTCGCTTGTCGGGTCGCGCGCGCGTGCGCATCAACAGGACAGACTTGTGCGGTAGTCTCAGGCGTTTTGCGAAGGGCTTGGAGATCAGTGCCGCCTGGTTATAGCCGCGCTCTCGTTCGCGGTCTCTGTGCAGCGGGACCGGCACGACCACGTCTGCGGCGAGCGTATTGCCCTCGCTTATTGCAAGTTCGGCCAGGCGTTCCGCAAACCAGTTTCCGAGTGGCTCGATTTGCTCGAATTTCAGCAGCAGAATCGCCTGCACCAGCGGGCCTTCATAGACCGCGTAGCTCCTGGCGCGGTCAAACGCATAGGTCTTGTCGCGGCACGCGGAGCAGAGCTGTTGCTCTCCTTCCCTTCGAATCAATCCCGGCAGAGGCCGCGCGCAAATCTCGCAGGCGACGGATGGAAGCCGTTCGAACGAGGAGAAACATTCCTCGCAGATAGGGACCCGGCGTGCGTCAGGGAGCAGCTTATTGCAAATTCGGCATCCTCCCGGAAAGATCAAGCTCACCAGTGCATCGCTTGCTTCCGTAAGCCAGGCTCGCACGCCACGCCTCGCAACTTCCCTTCTTTCGCCGAATGAGCTTCCTTGTGCCACGCGGGCACAACTGTACACCTTGCTTGGCTATTATTACAGATAGAACGTACGCTAGAGTAACTGAAGAATCGAAATGCAGATTTTAGGAAGGAAGCGTAATGTTATGAAGAATTTTTCTCAGAGCAGACCCTGCTCCATTTTCTCCTGACACGCGATGCAGTGCTTCGCCCACGGGACCGCTTCTAGCCGCTTCTGCTGCATCTCTTCCTGGCAGTTGGCGCAGACGCCGTATTCATCTTCCTGGATGCGCTTCAATGCCGCGTCGATCATATTCAGAATCGTGCGGTCCGTGTTGGTCATGCCGAAGAGAAACTCCTTGGTGTAGGAGTTGGCTGCTTTGTCCGCCAGGTCCACGGTGGGGTCCTCGTCGGCTGCTCTTCCCTCTTCTTGCGTGCGGGCGATGGTCCTCATCAATTCTTCGCGCCGCACGAGCAATTTCTTCTTGTAATAGTCGAGCCTTTTCTTATCCATTGGGGTCCCGCCCCTCTGCGTGCTATTTGGGGCCATCTAAAAACTCCGTAGTGTAGACCGGGTCAACATCGAAGTCAAGGCGGGGTACGCTGCTCTGAAAAAGACGCCCCTTCGCTTCAGCGGTTTTTCCAATTGGGCTTGCGCTTTTCCACCAGGGCACGCAGACCTTCCTGGGAATCCTCTAGTCGATAGAGCTCGTTGAGGAAAATATTCATGGAATGTTTGAGACCGTCACGCAACGACAGTCCCATGCCACCAAGAATGGCTTTCTTCGCCATGGTAAGCACCGGCCCCGAGTGGCTGTTGATTCGGTTCACGAGGTCGTCGACGGTCTTCTCGAGCTGCGCTTCCGGGACGAGGCGATTGACCATGCCCAGCTCCAGCGCGCGCTCGGCAGTCACAGGTTCGCCGGTCAGAACGAGTTCCAGTGCGATCTTGGGTCCTACAAGAAACGGCAGAATCGTGGAAGCGAGCGGTGGAAAAACACCAATGCTGATTTCCGGCTGGGCAAAGCGCGCTTTGGGGGTGGCAATGACCAGATCACCGAAAGCCGCCAGTTCCGCGCCGCCGCCGATGGCGGGCCCATTCACGACGCAAACCACGGGCTTGCCGATTTCGAGCATTCCTGCGAATGTGGCGTGGAAGGCGTCGAGCATCTGAAAAACGCGTTGCGAGGTGTACTCGCCGATGTCCACGCCGCCACAAAAGACTTTGCAGGCGGAATCGAGCACAATCAATTTCACATCGTCCCGCTCTCCGGCAGAGCATATTCCGTCGGCCATTTCGCGCAGCATTGCCTCGTTGAGAAGATTGTGATCCGGGCGGTTGAGGGTCATTCGCGCGACGCCACCGTCAAAACGCAGCTTCACGTATTGAAACTGGTCGGGCGTACGCTTCGCGGGTTGCGATGAATATTCTTCAATGTTGATAGGCTCGATCATTTTTCCACTCCCGGGTATTTCTTTGCCTGCTGGCATGAAAAGAGTACGGCAAGAGGCCAAAGCCGATGCTAGCACGGCAAAATGCCGGAGCCGCGAAGAGTGACGAGGAGGGTGCGCAATCAGTCGGCAGGCGCCAGGGCCGGGATTCGAGGAAACGGAGAGGAACCTGCCGCATTTGGAATAACCCGCCTTCTCTTGCGCTGCTTTTTTCTTGTGCGGCGCAATGCAGCGGGTATTCTGGGAATTGCCACAAGGAAGTGAATCGGAGGCCGAGAGAAACAAATCATGGGGAACGCGCAAAGTGGCGATCTCTCAAATAAAACGAAGGCCGTGGCGGTCCGAATGACGAAGCCGGTCGATACCGATGGATTCCCACAGCCATCGGCCTGGGAGCGTGCTGCGCCGCTACGGTTCGATGAGGACTGGCAAGGAAAGAACAGAGATCCTGAAAAGGAGACTGAGGTGCGGTTGTTGTGGACGCCGGAGACTTTGTTTCTGCGGTTCCGGGCAAGATACCGCACGATCTCCGTTTTCCCGGATGCCGAACCGGATGGTCGGCGCGACCAGCTCTGGGATCGCGACGTCGCCGAAGCATTTTTGCAGCCCGAACGCTCCAATCTCCGCCGCTATAAAGAGTTTGAGGTGAGTCCCAATGGCTTCTGGATTGATTTGGACATCGCGCCAGGGGAGAAACACGACCTGAAGAGTGGATTGAAGCGGCGGGTGTTTTTGGATGAGGCCAAGAAAACGTGGACTGCGGAGCTGGCGATACCAATGAAATGTTTAGTGGAAAAGTTCGAACCCGCCGCGAGATGGAGAGTGAATTTTTACCGCGTGGAAGGCGCCAGCGAACCGCGATTTTATTCGGCATGGCAGCCCACCGGAACGGCGATGCCGAACTTCCACGTTCCCGAAGCGTTTGGGGAATTAGTCTTCGCATCGTAGCCTTTAAAAAATACGAAGTGGTTTGCGGCAGCGCAAAGACTCAAGGCTGGTGCGCGCCGCACTTTTTGCCTATGCTCTTGCCGTGAACCGACTCTCAGTTTTCCGCCGAAAGTTTCGGCTGAGAAACACCTTTTATCCAAGAATTCTTTTGCCGTTCGCCTGCTTCCTCGCCTGGAGCAGCGCGTCATGGAGCGCGAGTCCGCAGCAAAACGCTCCCGAACCGGCTCCAAAGGTTTCCAGGGTCGAGCCGCCGAATTGGTGGGTGGGACTCACACCCGAGGTCATGTTGCTGCTTTCGGGGCACGATCTGGAGGCCACACGCGTTTCCTGC
The DNA here is from genome assembly GCA_003224145.1 of Acidobacteriota bacterium. Taxonomy (GTDB): domain Bacteria; phylum Acidobacteriota; class Terriglobia; order Acidiferrales; family UBA7541; genus Acidiferrum. The sequence continues at coordinate 9,045 of QHYN01000235.1, read as the reverse complement.
AATCTGCCGACGCTGCGTGTTTCGCGCACGCAGGCTACCGCAGGTGGAAATTATCTTTTTGTTTGGCTGAAAATCGGGGCAGACACTCGACCGGGGACGGCAGTTTGTAGAATCACCGCGCCCAAGGGCACGACATCGTTTGAACTGCCGCTGGCGGCACGTTTGCCGACGCTCGGCAAGTTTCAGGGACTTTCGCAGGATGACGTGATCTACCTGATTATGCCGGACCGCTTTGCCAACGGCGACCCGACGAATGATGATCCTGCCGAAGCGCCCGGCTCACACGATCGCGCGAAGCCTCGCGCGTACCACGGCGGCGATTTGCGCGGAATCCAGAATCATTTGCCGTACCTGAAGGAGCTGGGTGTAACCACACTATGGCTCACGCCAATCGTGAAGAATGGCGCCGCGCAGAATTACCACGGGTATGGTGCCGTGGATTTGTATACGGTTGATCCGCATCTTGGGTCGCTGAAGGATTATCAAGACTTGGTGGCCGCCGCGCACAAAGCGGGAATGAAAATCTTCTTTGATGCCGTGCCGAACCACGTCGGACCGCGTCATCCCTGGGTTTTGAATCCGCCGCTACCCGATTGGTTTCACGGGACGCTGCAACATCACCTCGATTCGTATTCGCCGCTGAAGGACACGTTTTATGGCAAGCCAGGCGGACAGACAATCGCCAATGACCCGTTCGAAGCGCTCATCGATCCCCACGCTACCGCCGCGATGAAGCAGAATCTCACGGAAGGGTGGCTTTTCGGCGTTCTGCCGGACATGAATACGGAAAACCGGGCAGTCGAGGAATATCTTCTGCAAAACAGCATCTGGTGGGCGGAAGTTTCCGGGCTGGACGGCTACCGCGCCGATACATTTCCCTATGTGGGGCGGAAGTTTTGGGCCTATTGGCATGCGGGACTGCGGCGAATCTATCCGAATCTGACGACGATTGGCGAAGTCTTTCATGCTGATCCGAGCGTGACGTCGTTCTTCGTAGGAGGAGTGCGGCGTTACGACGGCATCGACAGCGGGCTCTCGACGGTCTTCGACTTTCCCATGTTCTTCACCGTGCGCGATGTGCTGCTGCGAAATGCGCCGGCGGGCCGCATCGCGGATGTGCTGAGGCATGATTCGCTGTATCCGCGCCCCGATTTCCTGGTGCCGTTCTTTGCGAATCACGACGTGGCGCGCTTCGCCAGCGCCGAAGGCAGCTCCGCGACAAAACTGAAGCTGGCGTTCGGACTAACTCTGACCTTGCGCGGCATTCCGGAAATTTATTACGGCGATGAGATTGGAATGCCCGGAGGCGGCGATCCCGACAACCGGCGTGATTTCCCCGGCGGATGGCTTGGCGATTCGAACGACGCGTTCACGAAATCCGGCCGCATGCGTGACCAGCAGGAGATCTTTTCCTACGCTCAAGAGCTGCTTCGCATTCGCCGCGAGCACTCAGCGCTTCGCGGCGGCCAGCTCTGGCATCTCTCTTCCGACGAAACCGCTTATGTTTTCTTGCGCGAATCAGAGGAAGAGCGGGTTGCCATGGCGTTCAACAATGCCGACCGGGCGAGAGAACTGCGCATCCCGTTGAACGGAACGCCAATTCAAAAGGCAGCAGATGTGACGGTTCTCCTTGGAGCAGCAAAAGCAGAGTTGGCGGGAAGTGAACTGCGAGTTTCCATGCCCCCCCAATCGCTTGCCATTTTTCTAATGAACTAATCGAACAGCGGACTTATCAAAACGTGAGGCGGACGCTCCAATTTTTCACCGCGTCAGGCACAGTCAGCGTGACGGTGTGCGCCTGGCTGTCGAAACTCCAGCCTCGGATCACGTGATCTCCAATACGGATTTCTTTGGGGGCGGCTGCAGCTCCGTACACCGTCAACGCGGCGCTGTTCCACCAGGGCTTAAAGGCATTCTTTTCGACGCTGCTCGTGACCGTGACGGAGTCAGATGAGACGGCGCACGAATAGTTGATGCGAAGGATTTCGCCCTTCTGGTAGGCGAACGTGTGGCCATCGTCCTGATAAAGCGAACCACTGCAATCCTCGCCGGGATAAACGCGCAATTGAAGTGGTCCTTCCGGAGTTTCGCCGGTGTGCTGGACTATCGTCTGCATCGGTAAAATCGCACCAGCGCGGACATAGAGAGGCATCTCATCGAGGCGGGGTCGCAACTGGATTTGTTCTTTGTATTTGTGCTTCGCGCCGGTCCAAAAGTCATACCACTCACCGGGCGGAAGAGAAATGTCTTCCGCATCCACCATCTCCGTGGTCACCGGAGCGACAAATAAATCGCGGCCGAACAGAAAATCGTGATTGTCATCGTAGAACTCCAGCGCCCGCGGGTATTCAAGGAAAAGAGGACGCATCAAAGGCAAGCCAGTTCGCGCAGTTTCCTCGATTCCCGTATATAAATACGGCATCAAGCGATAGCGCAGCTCAATATATTTCCGGCGAATCGCTTCGTGCTCAGAACCATGAACCCAGGGCTCTTGATCAGCCGTGTCTTTTGCGGTGTGATCGCGATCGATGGGATTGAACGCGCCCACTTCGAACCAGCGTGTCAACAGATCGGGAGTGGGGGAACCCGCGAAGCCGCCGATGTCGTCGCCAACGAGCGGAAAACCGGAAATGCCCATGCTCATGAGCATGGGAGTGCTCATTTTCAAGTGGTTCCAAGTGCTGCTGTTGTCGCCGGTCCAGGTGGCGGCGTAACGCTGTGCCCCGGAGTAGGCCGCCCGAGACAGCACAAAGGGCCGTTCCGCCGGTTGCAGCTTGAGCAAGCCTTCGTAGGTCGCGCGGACATTCTCCATTCCGAAAATGTTATGGACGGCACGATGATCCAGCGTGGCGCCATCATCGAGACGGTGGACGGTGTCGAGAGGCATAGTCTTGTCCGCGCGGAGAAAGACCGAAGGCTCGTTCATGTCATTCCAAAAGCCGGCCGCGCCCATGGAGACGAAATTCTTGTAGAGGCCGCCCCACCAGTCGCGCGCGAGAGTCAGCGTGAAATCGGGAAACACGCTGTCGCCGGGCCAGACGGCGCCCACGTAAACCGAGCCGTCCGGATTCTTCACAAAGACGTCGTCCTTGGTCCCGGAATCATAGGGGACGTAGCCGTGGCCTGGATCTTTCTTGATGTGCAGGTCGGTAATCAAAATGGTATGAAAACCCTGGGCGCGAAAATCGGCGATCATCTTTTCGAACGTCGGAAAATGCTCACGATTGATCGTGAAGGGAGCATTGCCCTGCTGATAGTCGATGTCGAAATAGATCACGTCCGCGGGAATTTTCCTGTCACGAAAAGTTTTGACGATCTCGCGGGCGCGGGACTCCGGATAGTAGCTGTAGCGGCATTGCTGATAACCGAGCGACCAGAGCGGAGGCAAGGGCGAATGCCCGGTCATGGCCGTGTATTCTTCCACGACTTTTTTCGGCTCGGGCCCCGCGATAAAGTAATAATTCAGCTCGCCGCCCTCCGTGCCAAACGAGAAATAGTCCGGAGACTCCTTACCAAAGTCGAAAGTGCTCCGGTAAGTGTTGTCGAAGAACACGCCATAGGCGACGCCCTTGCGCAATCCGATAAAGAAAGGGATGGTTTTGTAGAGCGGGTCGGACGATTCCTGCCAGCCGAACTCGTCCGTGTTCCAGTTGGTAAAGGACCGGTTGCGGCGGTTCATGGGGCCGGCCTTGTCACCGAGGCCGTAGTAATGTTCGTCGGGCGGCATTTTTTTCCAGGTGTGCACCCGTTTCCCGTTCCAGGCCATTGGCAAGCTAGGCTCATCCGCCAGATAAACATTTCCGGCGGCGTCGGTGAAAGAGATGAGCAGAGGTGTTCTCTGCACGGAGGCCACCACCGGGCCCGCCACGATTCGAATTTCCTTTGGATTCTCTTCCACCTTGAATGCAGGAGGCTCTGGCGGTTTGATCACTGCCCATGAAAAATCTTTTGGAAAAGTCCCGTCCGGCGCCACGCGCACGCGAAAAATCCCTTCGCGAAACACGGTGACGCGCACTTTCACCTTCCCTGCCGTCAACTCGACGCCGTCTTTCAGTTTTTCAACGCTTTGCACGTTGCCGATGTGCTGCCAACCCTGCGCAGGCGTCGCCGCGCTTCCCAAAGCACACGCCAGCAGCCCCATTCCCATACGTCGCGCAAACTGTCTCATGTCATTTCACCTGTCTGTCTGGAGGGGTGGAAAACTTGAGCGTGCCTCTGTGACGCCTGCGGACTTACGCTGGGCTCGTTCATTCTCCTCAAGCAGCAAGCCATTGTTCGAAAAACGCAGACGCTTTGGCGCCTTCCATCCGACGCCTGACTGCATCCATGACGCGGCACCGTACGGAGCCATCGCGTCCATAAAAAGCGAGCCAATAGGGCAGATAGAGCTCACAGGGCACCAGAGAGATTTGGAGGCGCGGATCGCGAAGCTTGAAGAACCCTTGCTGAAAGATGACGCGCAAAGCCTTTTCACGCAGCAGCTCCGCGGCATGCTCCTCGCTCAGCGCAGCTTTCAGCCGATTGCGGCCTTCGCAGGTCAGCAAGTCCGGGTAATCGGGAAGTCTTGGAAATTCAAACAGATCCAGGGAACCATCCACGGCGTCCATGGCGAAGAGGCGCGGCGGCGCACTCCCATGTTTCACGTGAAACAAAAAGTACTGTACGTAGACCTCCGCAATTCGACAGAGAGGGCCGCTGCGAATTCGCCAATAGAACGCGGAAAACCCAGCGGCAGAAAAGGCGCGCAAGGCCTCTTCCTGGGTCACGTTTGGCTTCAAAGTGCGGATCGCGCCTGTATTCATCGAAGGGATTCTCCGCGACGGCTCCTAACGGAAGTAAATCCACAATCCGATGACGGTGGACAGGAGTAGTAGGCTGAAGACGACATTAAATGTGTGCTCCATGGGCGTCTCGTGCGCGGGTTTGCGCGGAGGCGGACCGCCGACGGCGACGGTTTCAATTTTGTCGTCCACCGTCGCAAACGTCAGCCCTGCGAGTCGCTTGCGATCGGGAGCCGGAGTCATCAGACTGACCCCCACCAGTACGACCGAGCAAACCACGAACATGAAAATCGCGTAGTGCAAGAAGTTCATGTCGATGAACCAGCGAGCCACCGGGGATGTAAAGTGGCCGCCACTGGCGCGGTCTGCCAGTTCCAGGATGAAACGAGTCGCGCCCAGCACGAAGCCGGTAAGCAGGGATGTAATTGCGCCCGATCCGTTGAGTCGAGGCCACAGGATTCCGAGAATAAAACAGGCGGAGATGGGCGGGCTGATGTAGGCCTGAACGCTTTGTAGGTAGATGTAAAGCTGACTGCTGATGTAGTGGATGAAGGGAACCCACAGCAGGCCCAGTAGCACCATGATGCCGGTCGCGACGCGTCCGAAATTGACGAGCTGGCGTTCGGAGGCTTGCGGACGGAGCTTTTTATAAAAATCGAGCGTAACGAGCGTGGAAGCGGAATTAAAAACGGAACTCATCGCACCCATCACAGCTGCCAGCAGTGCGGCCATGACCAAGCCAACGAGGCCGACGGGCAAGAGGTTCAGGACGAGAGTCGGATAGGCAAAGTCAGGCGTCTTCAGTTGGTCACGGAACAGTGCGTAGGCCATGATGCCCGGCAGAACGAGCATGAAGACGGGCAAGATTTTGAGGAAGCCGGCAAAAATCGTTCCCGCTTTGGCGTGGCCCTCGTCCCGGGCCGAAAGCACGCGCTGGACAATCACCTGATCGGTGCACCAGTACCAAATGCCGAGGATCGGTGCACCGAAGAAGATGCCTGTCCACGGGAAGTTGGAATCCGACATGGGCTTGATCATGTGAAAGTAATCCAGCGGCACCATCGTGCGGAGATGCTCAAGGCCACCAACACGCATCAGGCCAATGATCGTCAGTGCCACCGCGCCGGTAATGAGGATCAACGTTTGGACGGTGTCTGTGTAGATGACCGCCGCCAATCCGCCCGCGACGGTGTAAATCCCGGTAGCGATGACCAGAACTACCGCCGTCTTCCACAGCGGCCAGCCAGCCACCCGCTCGAGGACCACGCTAGCAGCGTAAAGCTGCACGGAAATTTTCGTGAAAATGTACGCGATGATGGAGATGGCCGCGAGATACACGGCGGACTGCCGGTTGAAACGGCGCTCCAAAAATTCCGGCATGGTGAAAACGTTGCTGCGCAAGTAAAAAGGCACAAAAACCCAGCCTAGGATCAGCAAAATAAGGCACGCGAGCCACTCAAAATGGCCAACCGCCAAACCGGACGAAGCGCCGGTGCCGGAGAGGCCGATGAAGTGCTCGGTGGAAATATTCGAGACGAACAAGGAGGCGCCTATGAAAAACCAACTCACATTGCGGCCAGCCAGGAAATAGTCTTCGGAAGTTCTTTCTTTCCTGGCAAAGTACAACCCGATTCCAAAGACCAGCGCAAAATAGAATCCGATGATGACGATATCCGGGGTCGCCAGGGCCTTGTGAGTTACCTCGACCGCCGCTGCGTAGAGCATCCATGCCTCCTTCTTGGTTCCCAACAGAGCAGCAATACAAACGAATTACTTCTGCCAACGCTAAACCACGCGCGCAAGAGCAGCGTGGTCGCCGCTGATAAATCGAATTTGCTCTGCGCCGCCAGCGCCGATCCCCAAGAAGCGGCGAAGAATTGCGATGGCGAAGTCTATACCAGGTGAAACAAAGGCTCAATGGCGTTTCGGCGCAGACGTGAAGATCGAGACCATTAGCGGAGATACATCTGAATTCGCGAGCGGTGGCGTTGGGGTGGTCAATCGGTGGCCCCGCAGCACACTTACGCGCTATCATCGAAGCCGCGATGGCCGCGCAGAAATCCATGCTGAGTGCATTCGCCTGGGATCCGCGTTACCGCGTGTCCGGTGTGGACGATGTGCTTACTCCTGCGCTGGTCGTCTATCCGGAATTCATCGCCTCAAACATCGAGCGGACCTTGGCGTTGCTGGGGGGCGATGCGGATCGCTGGCGCGTGCACAGTAAAACCGCGAAGCTAGGCCACACCCTGCGCATGCTGGTCGAGCGCGGCGTCCGCAATTTCAAGTGCGCCACCACGCTCGAGCTCTTGGTCGCCTGCCAGTGCGGTGCGGCCGACGTTCTGTTGGCCTATCCATCGATCGGCGCCAATGCCCGCCGGGCGCGCGCAATCGCCGGTCAGTTCCCCGAGGTCCGCATTTCCGTCTTGGCCGAAAACGACGAACAAATCCGCCAGTGGCGCGGCAGCCGCGTGGGAATTTTTCTCGACATCAATCCCGGCATGAACCGCACTGGCATCGAGCAGAGCCACGGCGACAAAGTGCTCGCGCTGGCGCGTGCGATGAGCGAAGCGGGGCTCGAATTCCGCGGCCTGCACTATTACGACGGCCAATACGGCGCGCTGGACGAGCGCGAACGCACCGTAGCGGCGCATTGCGGCTATGATTCCTTGCTGAAACTTGTCGGCGAGATCGAGCGGAGCGGCGTGCCTGTCCCGGAAGTCATCACTGCCGGAACGCCCACGCTCTTCTCGTCGCTTTCCTACGAAGCCTTTCGCGGCCGAGCCTTTGTCCACCGTGTCTCGCCCGGAACGATTGTTTATTGCGATGCCACCGGTCCGGCGCAGCTCCCCAGCGAGTACGGCTACCAGCCGGCGGTGCTGGTTTTGACGCGCGTGGTGAGTCGGCCCCGCCCCGGTATAGTCACCTGTGACTCCGGGCACAAGGCCATCTCCGCCGACGCTGGCGTTCCCACCTGCGTTGTCGTGGGACATCCGGAACTCACGCCGCTCTCCCCCAGCGAGGAGCACCTCCCCATGGCCCTAGAGGAAGGAGCCGCGGGTCCGCAGGTCGGTGAAGCGCTGTATCTCCTTCCGCGGCACGTTTGCCCCACGGTGAACAATTTCGATTGTGCTCTGCTGGTGCGGGATGGCCAAATCGAATCGGTCGAGAAGGTATCGGCTCGCGGGCGCGAAGCACCACTGCTGCGGTCGCTGGACTCCGCGATTTCCCTCGGGCGTCGAGAAACTGCTCAGACACTCTAAAGCATATTCCTCAGCCAAAAAGTCCTGGACAGAGCAGATTGTCGCGATGCGAAAAGCCAAAATCATCCTAGGATTAGCCGTTCTTGGATTGGCCCTCATCGCGGGCTGGCAGATCGCTTCGTGCGAATTGGCCAACCTGGAGTTCCAAAGCGACTTGCGGGATATCGCGGCCGAGATTGCCGCTCGAATCGGCTTGAGTTCACCGACCACGGATGAAGACCTTCGCAACCTCGTCATCCACAAAGCCGAACGCTATGAGATTCAGCTTCAGCCCGACCAGATTACGGTGCAACACATGGGCACCGGCGATCAATCGACGGTATACCTTGCGGTGGACTATAAAGTGCGCGTGAATCTGCCGGTATATTCCCTCACTCTCCATTTCACGCCGTCGAGCACGAAAAAAGCCTTCTAGTGTGTTTTGCGTTGCTGCCACCAATCGGTGAGATGCGGTCCTCTCGTTTGCTTGACCGCTCACTTCTTCACAAATAAAACACAATAATCATCGCCGGGCCAGTCATTCACCACTTTCTTCACTTGCAGCCCCGCTGCCGTCAGTTCCTCGATCACGATCCTCTGCGGAACACCGTGGCCCCCGCGGTTGCTCGGAACTCCTTCCACCGGTTCCTGGCTCCCTCGCGCCGGAAAATCAATGATCGCCAGCCGCCCTCCCGGCTTTAACGACCGCACTAGGTTGGCATCGAACTCCGCGGGCTTCGTCAGGTGATGGTACACGTGCCGCAGAAAAATCGCGTCGCAGCAAGCCGCAGGCAGATTGGTGTCCGCTTCCTTACTCTCCACCACGAGCACGTTCTGCAGCTTGCGTTTGGCAACCTCCGTCTTCAGCTCCTCCAGTTTCTTCGCGTCAATCTCCGTGGCGTACACCTTTCCCGATGTGCCCACGTACCCCACTGCCGCTAACGTGAACCGTCCGTCTCCCGCTCCAATATCCGCCGCGATCGTCCCCGGCTTCCATTCCATCAATTCGGCTAGCCGCTTGATTT
>QHYN01000188.1 GCA_003224145.1 Acidobacteriota bacterium | reverse complement strand
ACGTTTCCCATTGCCGCCCGCGGCGAAGGCTGCTGGATCATCGATCAGAGCGGCCGCCGTTTTCTCGACGCCGCCGGGCAAGCTGCTGTGGTGAGCATCGGCCACGGCGTTGCCGAAATCGGCCGCGCCATGGCAGAACAATCCCGGCACATCGCTTTCGCACACACCTCGCAATTTCACACCGCGCCGGCAGAAAAACTCGCCGAGCGTTTGCTGGCGCTTGCTCCTGCGAATTTCCGCAAAGGCGGGCGAGTCTATTTCACTTCCGGCGGTTCGGAAGCCACGGAAACGGCGATCAAGCTGGTTCGTCAGTTTCACCTTGAAACCGGCCAGCCCAATCGCTACCGCGTCCTTTCGCGGCGTCAGAGCTATCACGGTAGCACGCTTGGTGCGATGTCCGTGAGCGGGAACGTGGCGCGCCGCGCGCCGTACGCTCCGCTGATTCCGGAATGGGGACACATTGCGCCCTGTTTTTGTTATCACTGCCCATTCGAAAAAACGTTTCCGCAATGCCAGCTCGCCTGTGCGGAGGACCTTGAAGCTTTTCTGCTGCAACATGAGCGCGAGCAAGCGGCGGCTTTCATTTTCGAACCGGTTGTTGGTGCTACTCTCGGTGCCGCAGTACCACCCGAAGGTTATGTCGAGCGCATCGCAGAAATCTGCCGCAAGCACAACATTCTCCTGATTGCGGACGAAGTCATGACCGGCATGGGACGAACCGGAAAACCTTTCGCAATGCAGCACTGGGGCATCGAGCCGGACATGATTCTGGTGGGGAAGGGGGTGGCCAGCGGGTACGCACCGCTCGGGGCGGTTCTCGTTTCCGCGCGGGTTGTGGAAGCATTCGAACGCGGTTCGGGCGCCTTCATGCACGGCTTTACCTATCAGGCGCATCCGGTCTGCACGGCGGCGGGCAACGCAGTCCTCGACTATCTCGAGGCGCACAAACTCTTCGAGCGCGTGAGCCCGGCGGGAAAAAATCTGCGCGACGTGCTTGCTCCGCTGCAATCGCATCCGCATGTGGGCGACATTCGGGGGCTTGGTCTCCTGATAGGCGTCGAATTTGTCAAAGACAAGTCCACGCGCGAGCCTTTCCCCAGGACTGAAAACATCGCGGAGCGCATTCGCCAAGCCGCCGTCGCGGAAGGCGTGCTTACCTACCCGACGCAAGGCTGCGTCGATGGCCAGCGAGGAGATCACATCCTGCTCGCGCCCCCGTTCCCGATTTCGCAGGAAGAGTGCGCACTGGTCGCGCGCGTTCTCGAATCGGCACTGGCAAAAGTGTTTTCCGCTTGATTTGGCATGGGGTGAGTGTTCCTTTTTTGGAATCTGTTTTCTCGCTTTTGTGGAGAACTAACTACTCATGCGCTATTTTTATCGTGCGGTTCTGTTCACTTTTCTCGTTCTCCTGATTCTTTCTTTCGCTCTTCTTGCGCAGCGCCCGGAAGCGGTGCCCCCATCTTCGTCCATTCTTGGATTCTCCTCGCAGCGCGCAGCCACCGAACATCTGCTCGAAACGGATTTTCAGGCGATTCCTTCGCCGGAAAAGGCGAAGGAATGGCATCGCGTATTCACAGCTGAGCCTCATCCGGCGGCATCCGAGCGCAACAATCAGCTTGCGGATTTCATCGCGGACGCCTGGCGCAAGCAGGGCTGGGAAGAGGTCACGCTGCGCCGTTACGATGTTTGGCATTCGCGCCCGCGCAGCATCACTCTCGAAATGACCGCCCCCGTGCATTACACGGCTTCTGTGCGCGAGGACTTGTACGACGCGGATCCGGACACGAAAAATCCCACGGTCTCCGGTGCCTACTTTGGCTACTCGGCTTCCGGCGACGTCACGGCCGAAGTGGTCTACGCGCATAGCGCGAATCCCGAAGATTACAGTCTGCTCCGCAAGAACGGAATCAGCGTCAAGGGCAAAATCGTTCTCGTGCGCTATTCGAATCCGTACAGCTATCGCGGGTTCAAGGCACTCACCGCGGAACGCGAAGGTGCCGCAGCCCTGCTGATTTACTCCGATCCCGCGGAGGATGGCTACACGCACGGGAAAGTGTTTCCTGATGGGCCGTGGGGACCGGAGAGCCACATTCAGCGCGGCGCCATTACTTACGACTACATCGTGCCCGGCGATCCGACGACGCCTGGCTGGGCTTCTGTTCCCGGTGCGAAGCACATTGCTCCCGAGGAAGCACAGTCGCTGCCGAAAATTCCCGCGCTCCCGCTTTCTTGGCGCGACGCCAAACCGCTGCTGGAAAACATGACCGGTCCCGAGGCGCCGAAAGACTGGCAAGGCGCGCTGCCGATCACTTATCGCCTCACTGGTGCGGTGACGGCGCATGTGAGAGTGGACATGGATACGAGTCTGCAGCCTTACACGGTGGTGGAAGCGCGGATTCTCGGGAGCGAACTACCGGATGAATGGGTGTTGCTCGGCAATCATCGCGACGCGTGGGTCTTTGGCGGAGTCGATCTCTCAAGCGGCACAGCTTCGATGATGGAGCTGACGCGCGCGCTTGGCGAGTTGAAGCAGCGCGGGATTCGGCCGCGCCGCACACTCGTGGTTTGTAGTTGGGACGGAGAAGAATACGCGCTGACCGGATCGACGGAATGGGGCGAAGAATTTGCGGATGATCTGAAGAAAAAGCTTGTGGCGTACTTGAACGTAGACGAATCGGTTGCCGGCGCGGCCACGACCGCGGGCGCCGAGGGATTGAGCTTTTCGCCTTCCGCAGTGGCTTCTCTCGCGCCGATGCTCGTAGAAGCTGGGAAAGACGTGCGAGCGCCTTCCGGAAAATCACTCTATGAAGCATGGCGCGCGACCGGCAAGCGCGATGCGAAAGCCGGCGCTGCCCCGTTCGATAGCGCTCTGGTCGAAACGCGCATCGGTAGCGGCTCGGATCACACGGTTTTCCTCAATCATCTGGGCCGGCCCGTCGTCAATCTCGGCTTTACCGGAGATTACGGCGTTTATCATTCGATGTACGACGACCACTACTGGATGGAGCACATCGGCGATCCGAATTTCGAGTATCACGTGACGCTGACGCGCATCTGGGGTCTCGTCGCGCTGCGGCTGTCGAACGCCGATGTTTTGCCGTTTGACTTCGGGTTTAACGGAGCAGCACTGGACAATTTTCTGACGGAGTTGGAACAAAAGAACAAGGTCGATAGGCACAAAGTGAATTTGAAAAAACTCCACGCGCGCATTACGGACTTCCAGAAAGCGGGAATCGAGCTGCGCCAAACAACCTCGCGGAGCCTCGCCTCCGGCGCGGCCTCTCGTGAAACAATCGACCGCCTCAATCAGCAGCTTCTCCAGGTCGAATCCAACTGGCTCGAACCCGCCGGTATTCCCGGTCGTCCGTGGTTCCAGCATTTGCTCTATGCTGCGCGCTACACGTACGCTCATCTGGAGTTTCCCGGCTTGACCGAGGCCGTGGAAAAGGGCGACTGGAAATTGGCTTCGCAGCAGGCGGAACTGATTGAGCGGGCGCTCATGAAAAACATTGAGCTGCTGCATGCAGCGCGAAACTCCTGGGAGAAGAATAACCGATGATGCGTTTCCTTGCTTTTCGTCTTTTCGCAATCCTGTTTTCCGTGGCGACAGCGGCGTCTCTGACACCCGCCCAGCAGAATGCACCCGCCAAGCCGCGCGCACGCGATCTCGGCGTTCCATTTGACGGCACGCCCGGGCCGCTGAACGCGATCACCGATGTCGCCGGCGTCACTGTGGGCCACACGACGCTGATTTCCGGCGAGGGCAAACTCCAGGTCGGCAAAGGGCCGGTGCGCACGGGAGTCACCGCGGTCCTCCCACGCGGGAAGGATTCGATGATGAACCCCGTCTTTGCGGGCTGGTGGTCGCTCAACGGAAACGGCGAAATGACCGGCACGACGTGGGTCGAGGAATCGGGATTTTTGGAAGGCCCGGTAATGATCACCAACACGCACAGCGTGGGCGTAGTTCGCGACGCGGTGATCCAGTGGCGCGTGCAGCACGGGCAGCCTGATCCGACGGGATACTGGTGGTCTTTGCCCCTCGTTGCGGAGACGTGGGACGGCTGGTTAAACGATATCAATGGATTTCACGTGAAGCCGGAACATGCTTTTCATGCCATCGATTCTGCACATTCCAGTTCCGTCGAAGAAGGCAACGTCGGTGGCGGCACCGGAATGATTTGCAACGGATTCAAAGGCGGCATCGGAACGTCTTCCAGGAAGTTGGACGAGAAGGCCGGCGGCTACACCGTCGGCGTGCTGGTGCAGTGCAATTACGGCACGAAAGACAATTTACGCATTGCCGGAATTCCCGTGGGCAGGGAAATTGCCGGAGATGATCCTTACGCCAGCACCTCTTTCGCGAATGATGACCACGGCTCGATCATTGTGGTGGTGGCGACGGACGCGCCACTCGTAGCGCACCAGGTCAAGCGCCTCGCGCGCCGCGTTTCGCTGGGATTAGGACGCAACGGCAGCACCTCCGGCAATGGCTCCGGTGACATTTTCATTGCGTTCTCCACAGCAAATTCGGGCTCGGCCGCTACTGACCACGTCGTTGACTTGAAAATGCTGCCCAATGACAAGCTCGGACCCGTCTTCGCCGCCACGGTGCAGGCCACGGAAGAGGCCATCATCAACGCCATGGTCGCTGCCGAAACCATGACGGGCATCGAGGATCATAAGGTTATCGCGCTCCCGCACGACAAACTCCGTGCGGTGCTGAGGAAATACAACCGCCTCGTCCAATGAGCCTTCACCAGGGATAAACCCGCCGGATGTCATTCGAATGTTTTGGTTCGATTCATGAAATGCGGATGACATAATAGCTAACGAAAATCTCCGCCAATGCTGCGCCTCAAAACCGTTAAACTTCTTCGCGGACGCGTTGTTCGATGGGATGAATACCCTTTTAACATTCCACCCATTGCATCGCTCAATTCTCTTGAGATTACGAGCCGCATCTGTTTCTTTGTTGGCGAGAACGGAACAGGCAAATCAACACTATTGGAGGCCATTGCTGCCCATTATGGTTTCGGACGGGAAGGTGGGAATCGAAATATCTCGTTCGAGACCACTCCAAGTGTGCGCTCGATTGACTCTCTCGTCCGCGCAATACGAGTGGCGTTCACGATTAGGACAGGCAAAGGTTTCTACTTGAGAGCGGAGAGCTTTTTCAACGTAGCGAGTTACGTTGATTCCGTGGGGGCATTAGACGGCTACGGAGGAAGAAGCCTCCATGACCAGTCGCATGGAGAATCGTTCCTCTCCTTGCTTCAGCACCGTTTCACTCGTTCCGGATTCTATGTGATGGACGAGCCCGAGGCCGCATTGTCTCCGCAAAGACAACTTAGCTTTCTCGTTCTGCTGCACGATTTGTTGGCCGACAATAACGATATCCAGTTTCTTATTGCTACGCACTCACCGATCTTGCTTGCGTATCCCGATGCTCAAATCCTTTCTTTCGACGGTGGGCACATTCACGAAATCGGCTACCGCGAAAGTCAGCCTTTCCAACTGGTGAGCCGATTTGTTGCCGCTCCCGAACGGTATCTCAATGCATTGTTTTCCGATTCTTCTGATCCGGAATAATCAAGCCTGCAAGCCACTAAATCACTGGCACGGCCGTTTTGCGCGGAGGGTTGAAGAAGGGAAGAGAAACGACTCTCGCAGAGACGGTGTGACGCACAGCTTCCACGGTCATTTCCATGCTGAGGATGGTGCCTGGAGTTGAACTTTCGCGGCTCACGGAGGCGAGTGCGATCATTTTTTTCAGTGTGGGTGACCAGGTCGTTGACGTCGCCTTGCCGACTTGGCGTCCCCTGCGAAAGACGGGCACGGCCACGCGCGAGGCCATGCTCGGCACTTGCGGGGCCATCTTCCATTTGTCGTAGAGCGTCTCGACTTCATTCCAATTGATTTCCAGGCCCACGAGCGCGCGCTTCGCGCCTGTTTTCGCTTCACGAACCAGGGCTTCGCGTCCCACGAAATTCTCTTTCTTCAAATCCACCAGCTTGCCGAGGCCAATTTCGAAAGGCGAGTATTTCTGCGATTCGATGAGCGCCTTCTTGCTCGAAATATAGTCCACTTCGATCAAGAGCAATCCCGCTTCAATGCGTGCGACGTCCAGCGCGATCATGCCTGCCGGATGAATGTCAAACGCTTTGCCTTTGGCGATCAGCGCGTCCCAGACTTCTACGGCCTCTGGCCAGGGCATCCAGACTTCGAATCCCAGATCGCCCGTGTAGCCTGTGCGGGAAATATCTACGGGCACGCCGGCTATTTTTCCGCGCGTGACGCGAAAGTATTTCAGGTTCTCGATCGGCGCATCGGTCACCGTACGCAACAGACGTCCCGAAGTGGGCCCTTGCAGCGCCAGAGCGGCCACCTGCTCGGAAATGTCGTCGATCGTGACGTCCAGGCCGAAAGCATTCTGCCGAAACCAGCGCAGGCTGGGATCCGCGGCGGTCCAGCGATAATCATTTTCCCCTAGGCGCGTGATGGTGCCGTCGTCGATGACTTTACCCGCGGGATCGCACCAGCAGCAGTAGATGACCTGATCGATGGCGACTTTGTTGATGTCGCGGGCGATGACGCGGTTGACGAACTTCGTCGCGTCGCGGCCGATAACGCGATATTTAAAGAGCGGGGAAATGTCGATGAGCGCCGCAGAATTGCGGATGGCATTGTATTCGTGTTCGTGATGCATTTCGTAAACGCTGACGGTGTAGTAGCCGGACCACTCGCGATAGCTGAGGCTCTCGCAGAATGCGAGGGTGCGTTCATGAAATGCAGTTCCAACCGGCACGATTCCTCCTTCATCCCAGACGACATTGTAACGCGGAGAGCTGGCGGTGCCCCCTCCCGCCCGTTTTTCGTAAGTGTTGATTCTAAAGGATTTTATGTTGTTTGGAATCTACACTTGCATAGGTGCGGATTCTAAAGGACTTATAACCGCGATGTGTCTGCGACAAAGGACTCGGATGAGCGGGGTTGCGAGGAGAGTGGGGTGCATGTCTGCGTGAGACTTGTACGTCATCGTGGCTGTCAGTAGAATGTTGCGTCTTTGCTTCCCGCATCTTTTTTCTTAGCGCGTCATACCGGAGTCACACTACATGGGGCAGCACTACGACGTCATCGTGATCGGCGGCGGTCACAACGGACTGGTGAACGCCGCGTACCTGGCCAAGGCAGGGAAGAAGGTCGTCGTTCTGGAGCGCCGCCACGTACTGGGTGGTGCGGCGGTGACGGAAGAGATTGTTCCGGGCTTTCTCTTTTCCGAATGTTCTTACGTGGTTTCCTTGCTCCGACCGGAAATCATCCGGGAACTCGATCTTCCGCGCCATGGGCTGGAAATCCTGCCGCTGGACGGCACGTTCACGCCGATGCCCAATGGGGATTACCTCTGGCGTGTGAACGACCACGCCAAATCCATCCGGGAGATCCGCCGCCATTCCCGCGTGGACGCGGAGGCTTACGACGAATTTTCGAAGATGATGATTCCGATGTGCCGCTTCGTGAAGCCGCTTCTCTCCATGGTTCCACCGGATCCCACGACCCTCAATCCGCGCGATCTCAAACAGTTTCATTTTCTCTTGCAACGTTTCCGCGAGCTTTCTTCCGACGAGCGATACACGCTGGTCCAGCTCATGACCATGAGCTCGGCCGATTTTCTCGACCAATGGTTCGAAACCGACGTTCTCAAAGCCACCATGTCCGCCTCGGGGATTATCGGCACGTTCTTGGGGATTCGGTCGCCGGGCACCGCCTACGTCCTGCTACATCACTACATGGGCGAGATCGACGGCGCGTTTCGCTCCTGGGGCTTCAGCCGGGGCGGCACCGGGGCGATCTCCAACGCCATTGGGTCCGCCGCGCGGGAGTTCGGCGCTGAAATCCGGACGAAAGCACCCGTCGCCAAAATCCTGACTAAGAACGGGCGGACGTGCGGGGTCATGCTACAAGACGGCGAAGAAATCTCCGCAAGCGTCGTCTCGTCGAGCGTAGATCCGCATCTCACGTTTGAAAAATTTCTCGAGCCGAGTGCGCTTCCGGCGGATTTTCTGGAAAGTGTGCGCCACTACAAATTCCGCGGGTCTTCCGGTAAAGTCAATCTCGCGCTCGACGCCCTTCCGAATTTCAAATGTTTGCCTGGTCCGGGAGCCCATCTTCGCGGCGCAATTTCCATCTCGCCCGGCATGGATTACATGGAGCGCGCCTACGACGATGCCAAGTACGGGCGCTACTCGCGCCGCCCGTATGTCGACATGGTCATTCCGAGCTTGACGGATCCCAGCGTGGCGCCTCCAGGAAAACACGTTCTTTCCTGCTTCGTGCAATACGCGCCGTACAAACTTGCGGAGGGTAATTGGGACGAGCAGCGCGAAGCCTTTGGCAACAACGTCATTGACACCGTCGCGGAGTACGCGCCGAACCTCAAAGACATCATTGTTGACAAACAGGTTCTTACGCCGCTCGACCTGGAGCGTGAATTCGGTCTTACACAGGGCAATATTTTTCAGGGCGAGCTTTCCCTGGAACAACTCTTCTTCCTGCGTCCGGTGGCCGGGTGGGCGTACTACCGCACGCCGATTGAAAGCCTTTATATGTGCGGCTCGTGCACGCATCCGGGTGGCGGCATCATGGGCGCGAACGGCCGATTGGCCAGCCAGGTCATTCTGAAAAACTGGAAGTCCGGCGCATCACGTTCGAAGGCGGCCAACTGATCATGCCACTGGGACAGCGGGTCGTGCTTATCGGCGGAGGCCACAACGCGCTCGTCACCGCTTTCTATCTGGCCAAGGGCGGCTTCAAGCCGCTGGTTCTCGAACGCCGTGAAATGGTGGGCGGCGGCGCCATCACGGAAGAATTTCATCCCGGCTTTCGCGCTTC
>QHYN01000234.1 GCA_003224145.1 Acidobacteriota bacterium | reverse complement strand
TGCTCATTAATTAAGGGTACTAGACTTGTCTCAGAGATGTTGGCACGGAGGGCCCTCGAGTAGGACCCAGCTCGAAAAGAGAGCATACTTCGTGGCGTTACGCTTGCTTCTTTGCTTTCCAAGCGGAGTACGCGGACCCGTAGTCCTGCGAGTGAGCGACGACGAAGGGATTTTGTCCCCGGCCGGGACACTTGAACTGACCTGATTCTCCGAAGCCACGCCTGGCCCTTGTTCCGACTCTTTGGGACTGTCATTTGTATCCATTTTCGTTCTCCACAGTCATAGTCTACCACACTTGTCAACCTTAAGTTGCTGAAAACAAAACAGATAAGTTAGCGTCTAACTTTATGGACGAAGAGAGGGCGAAAGCGGGTGCGGTCCTAATTTGGATTTGGGAATGTAGCCACCCTAGGCCTTATTTCCTTCCAACGTTCACGATGTTCACGACCATCACAACTGTTGGCTCGTTTCTCAATCCCGCCGTAGCAGCAGCCAAGTAGGCCTAAAGGCCATATTTAACTTCGCCGGCTGGCAAAGATCATCCAGGTGTCACACAAGGAACTACCTGGCGACTATGGCGGCGGTAGACCCAAAAATCCTGGTCAGTCGTCAGAATGACGGGATCAGCAAGCGTTTCGGTCATGCGAACCAGGCATGCGTCAGCGAGGCTCATCGGAACGTCCGAGTACTTTTCGATCAATCTCACAACGGGCTCTACGCTGTCGGCAAGTTCGAAGGCCACCAGCAGAGCACGGCGGCGAAGCAGTGCGCCGAGATTGGGTGCGCCACGTCCTCCGAGAAGGTGGAAGGACTCGGATAGAACGGCTTCACACGTGGACCAAGGTGGAGGCAATTCGGAGGCTTGGGTCACAGCCCATTCGTGGTGATTGTCGCGGCTGCTAAGCAACGCCACCACAAATCCAGCATCAACGAGGACGTTTCTGGCCATAACACGTATCCTGCAAGTACTCCTTCTTGCGGGCAGTGAGGTCGGTCGGTAAGCCATCCACGGAGCCGATGAGATCGGCGATGGCATTGAGGGACGTAGTGCGTCGCCGCTTGCGGGGAGCACGCTCCAGCCTTTCGCGTACGACATCGGACTTCGAGATCTTGCGCCCGCGCGATTCCGCCTCGATGTCTGCCACCAAGGGCTCGGGCAATCGTACGGTGAGAGTCTTCATGAATTCAGTGTATTACATATCCGACAGCTCTGCAAGACAAGCAGCCGAACCGAACCAGCGTCACTGCTGACAACCGTCACCCTCCGCTGCTCGTCACTACAAAGAATGGCGGACCTCGGACCTCGAGTTTCGGCAGGACCGGTTGGCCCAACCGCATCCGCTGCAGCCACGCT
Source organism: Acidobacteriota bacterium (assembly GCA_003224145.1). Classification (GTDB taxonomy): domain Bacteria; phylum Acidobacteriota; class Terriglobia; order Acidiferrales; family UBA7541; genus Acidiferrum. Next base: position 25,165 of record QHYN01000234.1, on the reverse strand, counting down.
AAGGCCTTATCTCCTTTCAACGTTCACGATGTTCACGACCGTCACCCGCTGCTGTTCCTTCGGACTGCTCGCCGTCTTCAGACTCCCGAAATCCTTTTGGGGTCAATCGACCCAAGTGGATCATGACCGGCACATTTGTGCTTTCTGAGTCTTTTCTGTAAAGGCCAAGAATCTTGGCAATCTCCTAAGAGCTGCGAGCTGGGTGCCATGATCTTCAAATTTCTCCCAGGACCCCTTCTTAGGATTCCATCGCTGTCCTTGCGCCCGAGGCAAACCTTTCAGTTTTTTCGCAACAAACTTTTCGTCGATCCCTTCCTCTCGCAAGGCAGACTCATACGTAATTTCCTCTTTGGCGACTCCTGGTTCTTGCGAATTGGGTACGCCTCGAAGGTGTATGAGTGAAAAAAGCGCGCGCAGAACGGCATTCTGCGCGGGATTTAAGGGTTCTGCTGGAATGCCCTGGCCAGCTCGAAGAATTTGAGCAGACTTTGGCAACGTTCAGCATCCTGCGCATGACCCGCTGAAAGAACTCGCAAGAGGCTATACGCAAAGGAAATAAAAAGGAATAAAAAGTAGTATATCGAAAGGAACAGATCGGGCTTGATTGCTTCTAGTATTTCGTGACATGCTACGCGCACCGGGGGCGCCTAATGCAAAATCGATTTAAACTTGTACTTTTAGCTCTTTTGCTCGCTTTCGCAACACTATTCAGCCCGAATCTTCTACGCGCGGACGTGACTGGATCGATCCTGGGCGTGGTGCACGACCGTACGCAAGCTGTGGTTGCTGGCGCACACATTGTTGCCACAAATGTGGAAACCAACTTCAGGCAGGAAACCACCTCAGCCGCAGACGGTTCTTACCACATTCTGGCTTTGCCGGCTGGAAAGTACAAACTCGCTGTCACCGCCTCTGGATTCCGCCCGTTCACGGAGACGGATATCGAAGTGAAAGTGAACGATCAATTGCGCCTCGACGTCACCCTCGACGTCGGCACGGTGTCAGAACGGGTCGAAATTACCGCCAACGCCGTGCAGGTCCAGACGGAAAACACACAACTGGGCGACGTTATCGAGTCGAAGAAGATTCTCGCTCTGCCCCTGAACGGACGCAGCTTCATTGATTTGCTGGGCCTACAGGCCGGCGTTGCGCCCAGCACCGCCGGAACAATCGGCGGCGACCGGCCGGTGTCCGGCATTTTGAACGCCGGCAACATCTCGGTCAATGGCCAGCGCGAAACGGCGAACGCTTTCCTGGTGAACGGCGGAGACGTCACCGAGGGACGCAACCTCGGGGCCGGCTTGGTTCCCAACCTCGACTCGGTGGAGGAATTCCGCCTCATCACCAACAGTTTTGACGCGGAATATGGGAAATTCAGCGGCGCTGTGATGAATGCGATTACCAAATCCGGCACCAACAGCATTCATGGTGACGTTTTCGAGTTCCTGCGTAACGATAAGTTCGATGCGAACAGTTTCTTCGCAAATAAGTTTGCCATTGGGAAGACCGAGTTGCGGCGCAATCAGTTCGGTTACACGGTAGGTGGGCCGATATGGAAAGACCATCTGTTCTTTTTCTCGGACTATCAAGGGACGCGACAAGTGCAAGGGGCGGAAACCGGCTCCGTTACGGTACCGACGGCCGATCAACGTCAGGGCAATTTTGATCCTACACTCTTAAGCGGCGCTATCGACAGCGCGGACCCTGCCGGAACTTGCCCTAATTGCAATTGGGCCCAATTACTCACAAGCCGGCTGGGTTACACTGTTCACCAGAATGAGCCGTACAGCTTTCCCGGTTGCGACAACACGAACTACCCAACTTCCCCCACTAGCTGTGTTTTTCCCGTGGACCCGGCGACCGGTCTTGCGAATATCCCGCGGCCAGCCTGGTCAGCACCGGCCGTAAACATCCTCCCATTTATCCCGGCCCCTACAGTTTCAGGAGATACGAACAACTATTCGAATAACAGTCAGAGAAATATTGCGAACGACAATAAATTTGGGGAGCGCGTGGATTTCAACAACCAAAAGACGGGAAACTGGTCCTGGTATTACCATTTGGATAATTCAAACGCCCAAAGCGCGCTGTGCGGCTGCTTCGCCAGTGTGCCGGGCTTTCCAACGGTCACGCCTTCACGGGCGCAACAGTTCGTGATGAGCAATGCCAAGACTCTAGGAGCAACGGCAGTGAACGAGGCCCGGATAAGCTTATTCCGGAATGTACTGCACAAGGACAACCCGGCTGGGAGTTTCGCGAGCCTTTCCTCCCTCGGTTTCGTAACCGGCACCGGTACCCTCGGCATTATCCCGCTTGCCGGATATAAAGAGTACGTGCCTCAAGTCAGCTTTAGCAACATTGGCTTGAACATTGGCGTGCCCACGCTCAATACGTTCCAACCCAACACCACCTATACGGGTAGTGACGTATTTTCGAAGACCAAAGGCAAACATACGTGGAAGTTTGGAGGGGAATTCCGCTACCTGATAGTGAACGAAAGGAACTTCGCCAACCCCAATGGCGGGTTCGTTTTTGACGGCACCGTGACGGGAAACGATGTTGCGGACTTCCTCCTTGGCGCGACGTCAACTATCGGTTCCAGTGGTTCTTACACCCAGGCTGCCTTACAGCTCCTGGATTCGCGCACCCGCTATGGTGGCGCCTTCGCGCAGGACGCCTGGAAGGCGAAACCGAATCTTACGCTGAACCTCGGCTTGCGCTGGGAAGTGAGCATGCCGTGGTACGACACACAGGGGAAGATTCAGACGTTTGTTCCTGGAAAACAGTCAGTCGTGTTTCCGCTATCTCCGACGGGTTTGGTATTCCCGGGCGACCCCGGCATTCCCAAGACACTGGCCCCAACACGATACAACAATTTCGCTCCACGCTTGGGGCTCGCCTATTCACCTGGGTTTAGCGACGGGATATTGGGCAAGATCTTTGGTGGTCCGGGGAAGAGTAGTATTCGGGCGGCTTATGGTATCTACTACACCTCGATCGAGGACCTGGACCTGTTCTTCGAAGTGGCTGATGCTCCGTTTGGCCTATATTGGACCACACCCGTATCGGTGATGTTTGACGAACCATTTCGGATTCGAGCCACGGGGCAGTCCTTGGGACAGCGTTTTCCGTTCACCGCGCCGATTCCGGGCGCCCCATCGAACAAGACGCTGGACTTTTCGATTTACGAGCCGTTCAATTTTTTTCCGGGCTACAACATTCACAACAAGCTGCCTTACGGGCAGCACTTCAATCTCTCAATCCAGCGCGAGCTAACAAAATCAACGGTATTGACGCTAGCTTATGTCGGGACTGCCGGGCGCCACCTGATCACAGAGAACGAAGCCAACCCCGGCGACCCAGCGCTGTGCATACAGCTGACTCAGCAAGGGGCTATCGATGTGACTAATGGTGGTAGCGTCGGCTGTGGACCTGGCAATGAGAACGACGTTTTCCAGCTGCCTTCGGCTACCGTCCCGTGTGACACGCAGAGTCCGACGCCTCTCCCTGGGTGCGTTTACAGCACCAGGCACCAGATCTTAGATCCAAATTTCTGCCCGGGCGGGGCACAGGTGTGCTTCGGTTCGGGGAATACCAATACACTGACCACCGCCAATTCTATCTATCACGCCGGGCAAATCACCGTGGAGCGCAAGGCCAATGACCTGACGTTCCTGGCGGCTTATACCTTCGCCAAAGCTATAGACGATTCCTCGGCGTTCGGCGACCTTACGAACTTCGCGAATCCTAAGTTGAGCCGCGGCCTCTCATCCACGGACATAACTCACAACTTCGTGGCCAGCTATATTTGGGCCATCCCGTTCGACCGGGCTTTCAAAGGAGCGCCGAAGCGGCTGACGCAAGGCTGGCAAGTGCAAGGGATCACGCGCTTTTCGACGGGGTTTCCCATCCAGATGAACGAGAGCGACGACGATGTGTCGCTAACCGGCAGTCCTTCCACAGATATGCCGGATCGCGTCGGCCCGGTCCAGATTGTGAACCCGCGCAAAGCGAATCCGAATTGCCCTACCAGTGACGGTACGGGATGCTACTTCCTGCCCAGTGCATTTGCTCCTAACAGCACTCCAGGAACGTTTGGCACCGCCAACCGGCGCTTCTTCCACGGCCCTGGATTCAACAACACCGACTTCGGCATACTGAAGCGAACTGTCATTCGAGAGCAGATGGCGTTTGATTTGCGCATCGAATTCTTCAACATTTTCAACCACGCGCAGTTCTTCAATCCTGGAGGTAACATAAACGACAGCTCGAGCTTCGGAATCGTCACCAATGCGCAACCTCCGCGCATCGGCCAAATAAGCGCGAAGTTCTATTGGTGATTTAGCCATAGCCAGAAGCAAGGCAGACTTGATGTGCTTCGCGTGTCTTCTACTGCATGCTAGGCTGTTCTGATGAAATGCAGCCGGACCGATTCGATGGTTGGCGAGGGCAGGTTGCTGCAAACTCTGCTGGTCCTCCTGCCTCTGGGCGTGCTGTTCTCAGTGCCAGGTTTCTCGCAAACGGCCGAGAGTTACCGTCAACGTGCGGTTGAGTTTTCTCGCAACAAATCGTGGGACGAGGCAATTGCGAACTACCACAAGGCCCTCGAGCTCGAACCTAACGACGCGAATACGCATTACAACCTGGCTCTTGCGCTGAAATACAAAGGTGAGGCTGGGCAGGCCGTCGAGGAATTCGAAGAGACACTAAAGCTCAAGCCAAAGTGGGCGGACGCACACTACGGCCTGGGCGCAACCTGGTACGACTTGCACGATTCCGCCGCCGCTTTCAAGGAACTACGTAAGGCCGTTGCGCTCGATCCGGCGAATGTCGGGGCGCACCGACTCCTGGCGCGCATTTACTCGCAGCAGAACAATCCTTCGGCGGCAGAGGGCGAATTGCGGCGGGCACTTCAGTCCAAACCCTCGGCAGAGGTGCATTTCGAGCTCGGGCTGACCGAAGGACAGCTCGGCAATCTGCAGGAAGCGACGGACGAGTTTCGCCGCGCCTTGCGCATGAACGCAACCTTTGCCCGGGCCCATATCGCGCTGGGCGTGACGCTGCGCCGCCAGGGCGATCATGTCGGCGCGATCGCCGAGTTCCGAAAGGCCGTCGAAAACGATCCCACAAATCCTGATGCGCAATACAACCTCGGCAAAGAGCTCAAAGCCGGCGGGGACACTGCCGAGGCCATTGCCGCCTTCCAGCGGGCGATCCAGCTGAAGCCTGATTTCGAGGAGGCCCACTATAGCCTGGGTGTTGCCTTGCGCACGCGAGGCCAAACCGAAGCGGGGCAGAAAGAGCTTGAGGAAGTGAAGGGATTGCGTGAATTTCGCGCGCGCTTGGCGCAAACGAAATATCTTATCCTCCAGGGCGTGGACGCGCTGAAGCAGCAGAAGCTCGACGAGGCCCTGGCGCTCTTTCAGAAGTCCGTCGAGCAAAGTCCCGAGCTGGCGACCGGCCATTACTATCTGGGCGTTGCGTGGGAGCGCAAAGGGGACACTCCGCGTGCCCTGGCGGCCTACGAGAAATCGCTCGAGCTGAAACCGGACTATGCGCAGGCCCACTCAAGTCTCGGGCTGCTTTATTGGCGCCAGAACGATGGCGCACGCGCGCTCGAGGAGCTCCGGCGGGCGGTGATGTCCGATCCTGATCTGGCCGAGGCGCATTACAATCTCGGACTCGCCCTTGCGCAATCAGCGCATCTGGATGAAGCTGTTCACGAATTGAATGAAGCCATCAGCCTCGAACCCAAGTACACTGACGCCCGGATACAATTGGGACTGGTCCTCAGCAAGAAGAACGATACCGCTGGCGCCGCCAATGTCTTCCGGGAAATTGTGCGCCGCGAGCCGAATTTCGCGGAAGCTCACAATAATCTTGGACTGGTATTGTTGCAGGCGGGCGACCCCCGGACAGCTCGTGCGGAGTTTATTGAGGCCGTGCGCCTCAAACCACGCTATGCAGAAGCACACTACAATCTTGCATTGGCACTTCAGCAGCAAGGAAAGGAAGCAGAGGCGCAGGCAGAGTTCGATAAGGCGTATGAAATCGCGCCGGAGTTGAAAAACGCGCCGCGGCCATAACAGATGATAATCACTAAGAGTTTGTTATTGATACTCCTAGGGCTGACCCTCGCGTTTGCCGGGGAAGTGTGCGAAGTTGCATCCCCAACGGCCAGTTTTTCCATTCCGCATGTCGCGGAGGCGCCGGACCTGAATACTGATCCTGATTCGGCAACGTGGTCACACGCGGCGTCCACTTGGATAGAGAAAGATTGCACACAGCAGATCGACTATCCCAAGCTCAAGACCGAAGTGCGCGGGTTTTGGACGGACTCCGATCTGTACCTGTTGTTTATTTCTCCGTACAGCGAGCTGAACCTCTGGCTGCCGGCGAATAACAGCAAAGACCGCCTCAAACTGTGGGATCGCGATGTGGTCGAGTTCTTTCTGGGCGACGATTGGACGGACATCAAGCACTATCGCGAATTTGAGATCGCGCCAACGGGCGACTGGGTGGATTTAGCCATCGACCTGAATCGAGACAGCTACGACGCCAACTGGAATTCCGGTTGGCAGAGACAGGGGCGCATCGACGAAAAGAACCACGTCTGGTACGCGGCGGCACGTGTGCCGCTGAGGTCGATCAGTGAAAAACCGGTGAAGCCCGGGACTAAATGGCGGGCTAACCTGTACCGCATCGACGGACTCGGCGCGGATCCGGTCCGCCACTTCATGTGCTGGCAGCCGACTTGTGTAGTCAACCGGGACCCCAACCACGTGCCCGAGCATTTTGGAACGCTGATTTTTGGTCCATAACGAAACGCATTGGAGAAACACGATGTTCCAACAAAACGCCTCGAATCGCCGTGGATTCATGAAGATGCTGGCCGCCTCGCCGCTGTTAGCCCAAGTTGCGGCTCACCACCTGTACGAAAAATCTGCTGCCGCGATCGGGTACGACACAAAAGAGAATGTGTACAGCCGCCTGGGGGTCAAGACGGTCATCAATTGCCGCGGAACATGGACCTACCTGAGTGGATCGCTGCAGTTTCCTGAAGTCCGCGTCGCCCAGACGGAAGCTGGGCAATACTTTGTCAACATGGTCGAACTTCAACGCGCCGTGGGACGCCGCCTGGCGGAATTGACCGGCGCGGAATCCGGACTGATCACCTCGGGAGCCGCGGGGGCCATGGCCGCCGCAACGGCGGCATGCATAGCGGGCAGTGATCCGCAAAAGATCTGGCAACTCCCGGACACCACGGGCCTGAAGCACGAAGTGGTGATGGTCGGAGGCCGAAGCGCGTTCGATACCGCCATCCGGCTAACGGGGGCCAAGCTGATCATCGTCGAGAAGCTAGAAGAAATTGCGAACGCCATCAACGGCAACACAGCGATGATTTACACCACGGATCTCGGGGATAAACTCATGCGCGAGGTAGCCATCGCCAAAGAGCGCAACATACCACTCCTTCTGGATGATGCCGCAGGTATTCCGCCGATTGACAACATCAAGCTTTACGCCAAGATGAAACTCGACCTCTACACATTCTCTGGCGGCAAGGGCCTGCGCGGACCGCAGTGCAGTGGCGTTCTGTTGGGCCGCAAAGACTTAATCGAAGCTGCCCTGCGGAATTCGTGCCCTTATGAAGGCGCGGTATGCCGCCCCATGAAAGTCGGGAAAGAAGAAGTCATCGGCTGCCTGACGGCCATCGAAACCTGGCTCAAGATCGATTCCAAAAAACTCTACGACGAATGGCACGCGCGCGTAGGTCGCATCGCCAAGTTGGTCGAAACCGTCCCCGGCGTGCAGACTCAGATCTACATTCCCGACGACGGTAATCGCTATCCAACCTTGCGCATTTCGTGGGACCAACAGGCTTGGGGCTTCAATGTGAGCGAATGTGTGCGGAAATTGCACGACGGCGATCCGGTGATCGAAGTGCTCAGCATTGATAATCCCAGCATGGTTTCCGCAGTGCAGGAAGGTGCTGATAAACCGAAGCCGAATCCGAAGGAACTTAAAGAGCAGAATCACCTCGAGCTGGTTTCCATGACCATCCAGCCCGGAGAAGAAATGATTGTGGGACAACGGCTGCGGGCAATTCTAGCTTCGGCTCGCAAGGGGAACGTGACATGAAGCTTTTATTTCTGTCCGCCGCCTCGCTGCTGTGGTTTGCGGCGAGCGGGCAAGCACAGATTCGAGCGATTGAGCCACACCATACACTCGCGGCAGCACTCGGCTCTCCTGGAATCGACGCGGGTGACTACGTCTACATCTCTGGCCAGGGGCCTTTCCGCGCTGATGGCAGCGTCCCAGAGGACTTTGCCGATCAAGTTCGCCAATCCCTCGACAACATAAAAGGTGTCGTCGTAGCCGCGGGACTCACCATGGATCATGTCGTCTACGTGCAGGTCTATCTCAAAGACGTAAATCGGTACACCGGTTTGAACAAAGCCTTTGCCGCTTATTTTCCAAAGGAACCTCCTGCGCGCGCGGTGCTCGGCATTGCCCGGTTACCGCAGGACGATGCCGTGCAAATCAACGCCGTCGCCGTCCGCGATCTCAAAGGAAAGCAGCCGGTCTGTCCGCCCGCATTTAAACCAAACAATGCTTTTTCTCCTGGAATGCTTACTCATGACCGGTTATTCGTTTCCACGATGCCGGGCGCTGACCCATCAACCGGAAAAGTTCCTCAGGATCCCGCCGCTCAAGTGGATCTCGCGCTCGACGGCATGAAAGCCGTGTTGGAGGCCGCAGGACTCAAACTGAGCAACATGGTCTTTGTGAATCCCTATCTCACCCGCGAAATCCCGATGCGCACCATGAATCAGCTTTACGCCAAGCGCTTCGAATTCGGGAACACGCCAGGGCGCGCCACCATCGAAGTGTCGGCTCTGCCCGAAGGCGCGCATATTGCATACACGGGCGTGGCCGTGCGCGATCTAAGCCAGCGGCGAGCAATTCGCCCGAAGAATATGCCGCCAAGTCCAACTGCGAGCCCGTGTGTTTTCGCTGGTGACACACTGTATTGTTCCGCCAAGAGTGGATTCATTCCCGGCCCCAATGGCGGCGTGTACGCAGCGACCACTGCGGAACAAGTTCGCCAGACGATGCGAAACCTCCTCGACAATTTGGAGGAGGCGGACATGAAGTTCGATCAAGTTGTCTCGACTACAGTCTACCTGGACGATTTATCGGAATCGGCGGTGTTTGAGAAAGTGTACAAGAAATATTTCAACGAAGCGCTGCCGACACAGACGACGGTTCAACAGATCCAGTCCGCCGAACGAAAACCGGACGAAGAAGGCCATTACCCGGACCTGGAGCAGGTGTCCCTCATTGCAGTGCGCAACCAGCCCAATCGCTGAGTCGATAGGGTCTCCACCCCAGATTGTTTCCGAGCAATGAAAAAACGGCACCGGCCTCCAGAAGTTTCAGCGCAACTTTCCCGCTAGAGAAGGCTGACCCGCGACGGCAATTTCAGGGTGAATTCGAAAGATACGGGACGAAACCATGCGCTTTGGCTTTCAGCCGGTACACAGTAGTGGTCGCAGTGATGTATAGCGTGCCGTAGTCGGCGTCGCCCCAAGCGAGATTGGCTGGCTGCTCCGGCATGGCGATCGTGCCGAGATGACGGCCTTGCGGATCCCATACCCAGATGCCTTTCGGTCCCGTCACGTAGAGATTCCCATTCCTGTCTACCTTCATTCCGTCCGGCACGCCGTCGCCTTTGCCACCGAGCTCTTCTCCGAAAATGCGGCCATTTGACAGCGAGCCGTCCGGCATGACGCCATAAACGCGAATGTTTCTTTGCTCGCTGTCATCGACGTAAAAACTCTTTCCATCGGGGGAGAAGGCCAGCCCGTTGGGTTGGGTTAAATCCCTTGTGAGCAAACGGACTTCACCATTCGAATCGAGGCGATACACGCCCTGGAAGGGAATCTCCTGCTTTTCTCCTTTCACTAAGTCGAGAGTCGGGTCGGTGAAATAGGTCGCGCCGTCCGGGCCGATGACTACATCATTGGGGCTGTTAAACCGTTTCCCTTGATAGCGGTCAGCCGGGATCTTGTACTTGCCATCCGGCTCGACCTGGATGATGGCGCGCAAAACGCTGGCACAGTCAAGAAGATGGTGCTCGCGGTCGTACGTATTTCCGTCGGGATCGCCCAGTGAGACAACTTCCTCCTTGCGCCCGTCGGACACATAGACGCGGTATATTTTGTTGATCTCTTCATCGCTGACGTAAAGAAATCCCGCGGGATCCCAAACCGGCCCTTCGGTAAATCCAAACCCAGTGGCAACAGTTGTGAGCTTCGCGTCGCGATCCACAAGCGTCCAAAATTTCGGCGATTCAGCAAGCAATTCGAAACGCCGCTCCGGTGCAACGGCTCTTATCGAGCTAAGAGAGACGATCCCTATCAGCAGCAGAGCAAGCGGAAGTGACACTCTTTTCATTTTTAAGATCCCGAGCCGAAAAGATATCCTTGCATTCTATATCTCAGACAGTGCGAGAAAAAACGTCAATTGCCCGGCGAGCGGTCAGTCCTCCTCTTTCTCAAGCTCCGATTTTGTTGCGGATGCTTGCGCTTTCTTTGCCGCTCGAGCGGCGTGCACCAGATAGCTCACCAGGTCATCCAGTTCCGTGGCGCTCAGGACGGAGCCGTAGTCCGATGGCATAAGCGATTCTGACAGGTACTCGAAATGCTTAAGGTCCTTCTTGGAGAACAGATGAAAAGTTCCATCCACCGATTGCAATTGCAGTGAAAAATTGTCTTCGTTGCGCGCGATACCCGTGAATTGGCGACCTTCGCGCGTGGTCACGAGCACGGTTCTTTCCCGAGGTTCCAGATCCTTGTTGGGATCGGTAATCGCGACCCGAATTTCCTGCGCGGAAGCGTTCGAAGCGTAAGAAGACAGATCGGCTCCGATAAATCCGCCTGAGCCGCCGATCATGTGACAGTTCGCACAACGCGCCTTTCCGAAGAAAAGTAATTTGCCGCGTTGCGCGTCACCCAGAATAGGAGAAGCTTTGCCTCCACCCTGCAGAACTCGCAAGTAGGCCACGACAGCGCTGATCTTCGGTGTGCCCAGCGAATCGAACGCCGGCATCCCCGCCACCGGTTTTCCTGTCCGCAGGACGCGCAGAGTTTCCTCGTCGGACAACTGTTGGGCTTCGGCGCGTGTGGCGATGTCAGGGCCGCGTTGACCGCCGCGTCCATCCAAGCCATGGCATGTGGCACAGACGGATTCAAACGTTCTCCGGCCGTCCTCGGCAGCAGAATCTCCCACCTGATTTTTCCTAGCTGGTGATTTCGTATTCTGCGCGCCGGCTTGTAACACCAACGCGCATGCAGCAAAGAATACTGAAGCCGCGGCCGCGCAAAGAAAATGGCGGGAGGAAAGCAGAATGAAACCTGCCTTGTTCCAAGTCGTGATTCGCGAACGGACGTCAGTCATTTGGCTGGTGGCGGTTGAAGCGATTTTGTCGCGCTCCCTATCAAGTTTGAGAAGTTAAAAGTATCATTTGCTTTGCAAAAAATCCCGCTCCCAATGAAATGGCACGATATTTCGTTGAGGCGGTGCTTCACACTGACTTGAGGAGGATTCCATGAACAGATTCGCCAGCTTTTTCCGTCGCGCCATTGTCTGCGGAGGAGTTCTAGCTATAAGCCTTGCCCTGGCGGGAATTGCAGGATGGGCCTGGCCACCTTTCACGAACTCCGCCCAGGAAGCTGCGAAGCCGAGCGACGACGGTTCCTTGCTCGAAGGATTCCGGCACGTCGAAGCAGCATCCGTATCCGATGCGCTCGAGCAAATCAGCGGACACAAGATGTACATGACCCATCGGATGCGGCCCATCTTCCCGACGAAGTTTGCTGGGTTTGCGCTTACGGTGCTTTTGAAGAAAGAAAGCAACAATGATCCAGGCGCGCTCACTGGGATGCTTGCAGCAATCGATCAGGGCGCTCCAAATTCCGTATATGTCATGGTTGTGGAGGACGGCGCCGACATCGCCGGCATGGGGGGCCTGATGGGCACGGCGATGTACTCGCGCAATTTTTCTGGCGCGGTGATTGATGGAGGAGTACGAGACACAGCGTATTTGCAAAAAATTGGATTCCCCGTGTACGCCTTGGGTATCGTACCCTCCACTTCGATAAGCCACTATCGCTTCGCAGGATCGAACATTCCGATCGTGTGCGATGGGGTCAAGATAAGTCCTGCTGACATCATTGTCGCGGATGGCGATGGCGTGGTAGTGGTCCCTCGTGCGAGTGCGCCGCAAGTCCTTGCGCTGGCACAGGAGATGGATTTCAAAGAGCACTCGATGTATGCGTGGATCGAAAAGCTCAAGTCCATCCAGGAAGCGGTAAAGAAGTTTGGGCGCCTCTAGGACTATGTAAGAGATATTGATTCGATTTAAACAATAAAATTGGGGCTGGAACCTGGAAGCATGCCGTAGTATAGAGGCTCTCAGCAAATGGCAGATACTTTCAAGGAGCCGGTGGAGAAAGCGGGTTTCCCCGCCCAGATGCGCAGATTCTTGATTGCCGCTGCAGGGCTCTGGGCCAGTTTCCTTCTGCTCCAAACGCGGGCACAGACGCAAGACGCGGGAAACGGTTCCGTTTCCACTTCCATCCACGTGACTTCAGAAGCTCTCGCGGCGCACCCAGTGGGCGCGAATTGGCTTTCCTACAATGGCGATTACACCGGCCGCCGCTTCAGCAGCCTTGAACAGATCACTCGGAAAAATGTCGAGCAACTGCGCGCGCAATGGGTTTTCCACGTGTCCAATTCCAACAGCATGGAAGTCACGCCGGTGGTTCTCGACGGCCTCATGTTCATCACTTCCGCAAACGATGCATTTGCGCTGGATGCGCAAACCGGCCGCGTCATTTGGCATTACTCGCGCCCGATCACCGAAGGACTGATCGACGATGCCTCACAACATCACAACCGCGGTATTGGAATTCTCGGCTCGCACGTCTATATGGAAACGGACAACGCCCATCTGCTCTGTCTGGACGCACGCTCGGGCCACCTACTGTGGGACGTTCCTTACGCGGAAGGAAACAAGAATTACGGAGCAACGAGCGCACCACTGATCGTGAAGGACAAAGTGCTGGTGGGAACGTCCGGCGGTGATGACGGCGTCCGCGGATTCATCGCCGCCTTCGATGTAGAGACTGGAAAGGAAGTGTGGCGCTTTTGGACAATTCCCGGTCCCGGCGAGTTTGGCTCCGAGAGCTGGCCCGGCGAACTGTACAAGCGCGGCGGCGGCACCACCTGGATGCCAGGCACATACGATCCCGAACTGAATACAGTTTATTGGTGCACCAGCAATCCCGCTCCCGATTTTGATGGCGGTCCGCGCCCGGGGGACGATCTTTACACCGCTAGTGTTTTGGCCTTGAACCCGGATACGGGAAAGCTCAAATGGTATTTTCAATTTACGCCGCACGACCTGTATGACTACGACGCTACGGAGACTCCCGTCCTGGTCGACGCGAACTACGGGGGGCAGCCGCGAAATCTGCTTGTCCAAGCCAATCGCAATGGGTTTTTCTACGTTTTGGACCGCACCAATGGAAAATTCCTCTCCGCTTTTCCTTTCGTGGAGAAGCTCAATTGGGCGAGGGGCATTGATGCGCAGGGCCGTCCGATTCGAACAGGCGTGCAACCCACGGCAGAGGGCACGCGCACTTGTCCCGGATTCATCGGGGCCACGAACTGGTACTCGCCTTCTTACAACCCCTCGACTCATCTTTTCTATTTCCTGGCGAGCGAAAACTGCGATGTGTTTTTGTTAAAGCCAGAGGAATTTTCCGAAGGGAAGACATACTATTCCACAGGCGCTCGCCGCAGCCCCGGGGATCATGCCCAGAAAAGTTTGCTCGCCTTCAGTCTTGAATCCGACAAACCTGTCTGGCGCTATCCTCAAACAGGGCCAGGGCATTCTTCCGGTGGGGTTATGACCACAGCCAGCGGCCTGCTCTTTTTCGGCGATGATGCCCAGTCCGTTGAAGCGGTTGACGCGCAAACGGGCAAGCCCCTGTGGCACTTCAATACGGGCCAGAACATCCATGCTTCGCCGATGAGCTACGCGGTGAAGGCCAAACAATACGTGGCCATCGCGGCGGGAAGCGACGTTTTTAGTTTTGGGTTGCCTTGAAGAACGAACGATTTCAAATCACGATCACTTGAAGGAGGAATCAGAAATGTTTACCGATCGCAGTACGAGAAGAGGTTTTGCCGGTCGGCTGGCCGCGCTTTTGCCAGGCCTCGGCTTCGCCGGAATGGCGGGTGAAACGCCGGCATCGGCCGCGCAGGGCACCGGCGCCGTCCAGAAACTCGATGGCGATGGAAAGCCTGCCGACAAAGGTTTCATCACGCCGCTTATCATTCACAATGGTTTAATCTACATCGCCGGGCAAGGCGCACATTCGCGCGGCAACAAATCGGACGCCGGGAAGACGCCGACGATCGAAATGCACACTCAAATGGTGATGGACGGAGTAAAGGCCGTCGTCGAAGCAGGCGGCGGGACTATGGACAGCATTCTGCAACTCACAGTGTATCTCGCGAAGCTGGACTACTACGACGGCATGAACTCGGTTTTCAAGACCTACTTTCCGAATGGCGGCCCTGCCCGGACTACCGTAGCTGTTGCTGGATTGCCGGGCGAGTCGCTCGTGGAGATCAACTGCATTGCCGCCGTGGTGCGTGACGTAAAGAAGGAGGCATAAATCGATGGTATTCAAAGATGACTGGAATCGCAGAACTTTTCTGGGCACACTCGGCGCGCTGGTGGGAGCGATTTTTAGCGGACGTAAAGCGTTTGCCTATCCGGTCGCTGTCGCTGGAGACAAGGCCGGCCGCGTTACTGGCTTCGGTTCAACTGGAAACGTTTATGAAGAATTGGGCGTAACAACCGTCATCAACGGCCAGGGAACCATGACTGTTCTGGGCGGCTCCATGATGCGTCCCGAAGTCGAAGCGGTTATGGCGATGGCGGGCCGCCATTTTGTCAGCATTCCTGATTTGGAGGTCGCTGCCGGCAAACGCATCGCGGAAATGCTCAAGCTGCCGGACGGATATTCCGCGCTCGTCACGTCGGGCGCGGCCGCTGCAATGCAGTCCGGCCTTGCGGGCCTCCTCACAGGTGACAATCCGAAGTTCATTGAGCAGTTGCCCGATTTAACAGGGATGAAATCGGAAGTCATTATCCAAAAATCGCATCGCAATCCATTTGACCATCAGTTGCGCGCTACAGGGGTAAAACTCGTGGTCGTCGAATCACGCGACGATTTGAAAAAGGCCATCAATCCACAAACAGCGATGATGCATTTCTCGAACTTCGCCGACAATGGGGGACAGATTAAAGTAGAAGAATGGGTCAAGCTGGCCCATGAAAATAATATCCCGGCATTTAATGATGCGGCCGCAGATACACCTCCCGTCTCGCGCCTTTGGGACTACGCGAACATGGGATACGACCTCATCGCGTTCAGCGGAGGAAAAGCGATTCGCGGGCCACAATGCGCGGGGCTGCTTATAGGAAAGAAAGATTTAGTCGCCTACGCACTGCTGAACAACAGTCCGCACGAAGACACGCTCGGCCGCAGCCAGAAAGTGGGCAAGGAGGAAATCGTCGGGATGGTCAAAGCGCTCGAATCTTACTTGAAGGAGGATCACGAGGTGCTGAACAAGGAATGGCAACGCCGCTTGGATTTTGTTTCCGCGCAGGTCACAAAAATTCCGGGGGTGACGACCTCTTTCCCCACTCCCGAAATCGCCAACCATGTTCCCCATATGCACATCAAGTGGGATTCTACTCGCATCAAACTTACGCCGCGCGAAGTCACCACGGCCCTGCGCGGTGGAAACCCATCCATCGTTCTATCTTCGGGAGAGCATGGGGAAGCCTTATCCATGAATTCCTTCATGCTGAAACCCGGGGAAGAAAAGGTCATCGCCAAGGAATTAGTGAAATTCCTAAAGGCACACACTGCGTAAGCGAGTCAGCGCTGTCGGTCGCGTCTCTTATGAAACTGCATTCCGGGAGCCTCCTCGTGCCCATTATTAGTAGGCATCGAAGGAGTCTGCATGGTTGAAGGCGCGAAGAGTCGCGTGCGCTGGTTCCTGGTGCTTTGGTTATTTATTCTGAGTGCGGTCGCATACCTCGACCGGATCAATCTCTCTATCGCCGGAAGTTTCATTGCCGCGGAATTCCACCTCACCAACGTGCAGCTAGGTTCCCTGACCAGCGCCTTCTTGCTCGGCTACGCGTTTTTCCAAACCCTGGGAGGATGGCTTGCCGACCGTCTCGGATCGCGGCGCGTGCTCGCCATCGGCGTCGTATGGTGGGGGATTTTCACCTCGCTTACTGCCGCCGTTCCACCGGGCATAATTTCAGCGGTTCTAGTTCTTGCAGCGGCCCGATTTCTACTGGGAGCAGGGGAAGCGGTCCTGTTCCCAGCCTCCAACCAATTCGTTTCGCGTTGGATTCCCTGGCAAGAGAGGGGAAGAGCCAATGGTCTGATTTTTGCCGGCGTGGGCATCGGCGCGGGCGCGACGCCATTTCTCATCACCTACATCATGACTCACTACGGTTGGCGATGGTCATTTTGGCTAAGCGCCGTCATCGGGCTCGCCGTCGGAGCAATTTGGTATCTCTTTGCGCGGAATACGCCTGAAGAGCATCCCAAAGTCTCGCCACCGGAACTGGAATTCATTCAGGCCGGGCGAACGGTTAGGCCCTCGACCTACTCCCACACGGCCGAAGAATCGAATCAAGGTAGCGTAGTAGCCGGCGACCGCATTCCGTGGATGAATATCCTCTCCTCGAAGAATGTTTGGGCGGTGACCCTCGCCTATTTCTGTTTCGGCTATATTGCTTGGATTTTCTTTACCTGGTTCTTCATTTACCTGGCCAAAGTGCGGGGCTTGAATCTGAAGGCCAGTGCTTCCTACACAACACTTCTCTTTCTCACTATGGCGGCATGCAGCCCCCTGGGCGGCGCGATCAGCGACAAGCTCACGAAGCTCTATGGAAAACGTGCTGGACGCTGTGGCATCGCCGTTTTCGCGCTCGTCTTGACCGCCGTCTTCCTTTTGTTTGGTTCGCAAGTGCAGAGCGCCGGGCTGGCCAGCATCGTGCTCGCCGGAGGTGCGGGGGCACTCTATCTTTCGCAAAGCTCGTTCTGGTCGGTCACTGCCGATATAGCTTCCGGTTCCTCTGGTTCCGTCTCCGGCTTCATGAATATGGGCAATCAATTCGGGGGAGCGCTCACGGCCTCACTGACTCCGTTTCTTGCGTCTCGATTTGGCTGGACCACCTCTTTTTTTGTGGCTGCGGGTTTGTCGGTACTTGGTGCCTTGGCGTGGTTGTTCGTAGACCCCGAACGCGGTCTGGCGCCCGAACCGTAACCATCCTCATCCGGAGAAAAAAAGCTAAATCTCACTGCCGATCTGCCTGCTGCCGGGAAACCTGTATTGCGCCCTAGCCACAACGCGAATCGAGGCAAGCCTTGACACTCTCGGTTACACATAACGAGAATACAGCCAGACTTTCACAAACGGTCGGGCCTGATTGACGCGTTAACCGGAAGTTAGCTGTTTGAAGCCAGCTCGAAAACGTTTACGCCGGTTCCGGCATCCGTGGTCAGCGTTATGCGGTCAAATCAAAACTAGCCCTTCTGCAGTTTTCGAAGCCCATGGCTACATCTTTCGGGATGAAGACTTACGACAGTATTGGAAACATGCTGCCCGGTCGGTGTATGCAATTCCCCAGCGCCCGACGAGGTCCGCCGCGACGCCGGCATCACGGAACTGTTGTGCCGCTTCCCGTACGTTTCCGGAGACCAGCTTTAAAGCCAACGGAAAGATAGATTTCTTCGGGGAAGAAGCGCTTACACGCGTGGATGGTGCCGGGGGCCAGAATCGAACTGCTACCCACGCGTCTTTGGTGAAGGGTTCGAAACTGCATATATCGCCGCGGCTCCAAGCAACCCTGCTACCGCCATGATTCTCCATGAAAGCTCGTAGCTGTGCTGGGCATCGAAAATTCTTCCCGCGATCCAGGGCATTCCCCACTGACCAAGGGAATATCCCATGATGATCAGCGCCAGAAGCTTGCCAAGCGAAGCCGTCCCGAAGCATTCCGCCGTGACAAGTGGAATCAGCATGTAGTCCGCGCCCATGGAGAAGCCGAAGAACAAGGCGAAAGTCCAGACGGCTATAGTCTGGTGGGCCATACCGAGCAAGAGCAGCGAGGCGCTAAGCAATGCGTAGAACAGCGCCATGGTGTTCTTCTTTCGAAAACGGTCCGCAATATAGCCCACCAATACGCGGCCGCCAAGGCTCGCCGCCAGCAAAGCTGTCGAAAATCGAGAGGCGGCCGCTGTTGAGTAACCCTGGTCTTTGAGGAAGAGGATGAAGTGTTGAATTACTGCACCGATGGCGCCGACAACCAGCGTAGATCCCACCAGGATGAGCCAGAAATTCGCCGAGCGCACAGCAGTTGCGGTTCCGCTTGCGACGGTATCGGTGGCACTGCTCTTTACTTCGTACAGACCACTGCTTTCCGCCCCGTCCGGCAGAAGCCCCATCTCGGAGGGAGTCGAGCGCGTAAACCAGACACCTACTGGAAAGAGCACAACCAGGACGAGCAGGCCCACTAACCCCAGGGCATGGCGCCAACCGAAGTTTCGAATCAAGGAATTAACCAAGTGCGGAGAAATCACTCCGCCCAGCCCTAAGCCGAGATACGCATAGCCCATCGCACGGCCGCGCCGGACTCGGAACCAGCGGGCGACGAGGACTTGATTGGCAATGGGGCCCGCGAGCACATAGCCAAGAACTTCCATGACGCAAAGTAATTCGTAATGCCACAGCTTGGTCATGGATCCCATCAGCAGCAAGGAGATTCCGACCAGGCCGGCTCCCGACAGAATGACCAATCGTGCGCCTATCCGGTCGATCATCGCTCCGGCCAGGAAGCCAAACGGCAGGCCCGCCACAAGAAATCCGAGGAGGAAGCCCTGCGTAACTTGTGCGCGAGTGAACCCCAGGGATTCCACAAACGCGGGATAGAAAACTGGGAATCCATAAAAGATGATTCCAACTGCAAAAAAGAGATTCAGAAACGCGGCAACAACAATCCACCAGCCGTAGAACATGCGCGTTGATCGATGGTTCGCCATGGAAGCCCGTTTTCCTGTGAAAGCCGAGATCTCGTTCTGGAAAGAGACTGTGAATTCTACGTCCAGGGGCTCGGCATTTTCACCCAAACTCCGGCCCCAGAATCGCCCAAAGGAGTTCTGGCCGCCCCGGATGGTCATTCCGTCCGCGGTACATTCGGGTGAGCGGCCGGGAATAGCTGAACCCAAATGACTTTAGCAGTTCGCCTGCGACAGCATTTGATTTCAAACTATCCACCACCACGACTTCGCGAGGGGATCGTGCGAGAAATATTTCGAGCAGACTGCAAGCCGTTGTGGTATTTTTTGCCATCCAGGGACCGAGATGATCCGCGAACGAGCCTCGCCTCCCCAATGCATAGCCTTCGATCTCACAGGCATTCCAAATCCCCGTCGTGAAGTCAGGTGCATCCCTATGGAGAGACTTCAAGAGGAAGCCACGGTCTGCGCCAAAACTTTCTTTATCGGCCTCAAAGATAGATTCCAGGAGTTCCTGCGATAACGGCTCCCGCGAACCGAAACCGGACTGCTTCACAATGTCGGACGCAGATCGCCGCAGCGTCCATCGCTCAATCTCGTATTCGGCCACGAATTGCAATTTCTCGTAGAGCGGTTTTCCTTGTGGCGTCGCGTCGAGCTTGATGGCCGTGACCTGCAGATCATTCAGATATTCGATCGCTCTTGCAAGAAGCTTGGTTCCGATACCTTGGCTGCGATATTCCAGGTCAACCAATACCATGCCGATCCACGCAACTCGATTCTCGAACGAGATGGTGGTTGCCGTGCCGCATACCTGTCCATCGTGCTCCGCGACAAAACAGCCTTCCGGGCTAGCTTCGAGAAACCTTTCCCAGTCTGCTGCGGTCTGATTCCAGCCCGCAATCTCCTTCAGCCGGATTCCCGCCGGGATGTCCGCCTTGGTCATCGCGCGTAATCGTATCGCTGCCGAATCCACGTGTGAGATTGTAAACCCATTCGAATTGCTGCCCGAGAGATCTGGGGAGCAAAAGACGGCTCCTGAAACGGATGATCAAACGCGGAAGACGATGCATCCATGATTCGGGTACAATCGCGCTCGGAAGTCTTCACAGGTATTGCTTGCACGCTGATTCGAATGAATCGAGAACATCGAATGGCACAAGTACCCCAGAAGAACTCCCTCCGGGATATCGACGATCTGGATGAGCTTCTGAGCGAGCCGACTGAGGCGGTTGTTCGGACCCTCGGTGCCCTCGATGGCGACATTGTCATCTTGGGCGTGGGCGGAAAGATGGGACCGACTCTCGCGCGCATGGCTAAAAGGGCGTCGGAAATCGCGAAAGTTCCGCGCCGTGTGATCGGCGTGTCCCGGTTCTCATCGGCCAAGTTGGAGTCGAAGCTGCACGCGTGGGGCGTGGAGACAGTGCGCTATGACTTGCTGGAACCAAAATCGCTCTCCGCTCTTCCCGACGTCCCCAATATTGTCTTCATGGCCGGAATGAAGTTCGGAACTACGGGGCAGGAATCAATGACCTGGGCCATGAATAGTTTTTTGCCTGGCCTCGTGAGCGAAAGATATCGACAGAGCAGGATCGCTGCGTTCTCCACAGGCAATGTCTACGAGCTCTCGCCCGTTTCTCTCGGCGGCTCCACGGAACAGGACTTGCCGAATCCCGTAGGCGAATACGCGATGAGCTGTCTCGGAAGGGAACGGATCTTCGAGTACTTTAGCCGCACGAACCAAACCAGGATGTCTATACTCCGGCTGAACTACGCCACCGAACTCCGCTACGGGGTGCTCGTGGACATCGCTCACAAAGTTTACTCTGGGCAATCGGTGCCTCTGTCCATGGGCTATTTGAACGCCATATGGCAGGGAGATGCCTGCGCCATGAGCCTGCAAGCACTTGCCTGCGCGTCTGCGCCGCCGCTAGTTATCAACATTGCCGGACCAGAGTTGCTAAGTGTGCGCCGCATCGCCGAGCAATTTGGTGAGCGCTTGCATAAGCCTGTTCGCTTTGAAGGCCGGGAATCGGACGACGCTCTTTTGAGCAACGCGAAGAAATCGTATGAGCTATTCGGTTATCCTCGCGTCCATGCCGAGCAAATGATCTCGTGGATTGCGGACTGGATTAGTCGCGGTGGAGAGACACTTGCAAAACCCACGCATTTTGAGGAACGCGCCGGTCGCTTTTAGGAAGAGTGAGCGGTAGGGAGGTAGTGGCGCTAGCGATGGCAACGCAACTGGATCCAAGGATTCGGCAGGTTCTGGCGCGAGGCACGGTGATTCCCGCGCACCCTTTAGCGCTCACCGCCGAGCGGCGGTTCGACGAGAGACGCCAGAGAGCTCTCACTCGTTATTACGTTGCCGCCGGCGCCGGCGGCTTGGCTGTCGGAGTTCACACGACGCAATTCGCGATCAGAGAGCCGCGTATCGGCCTCTTCGCGCCGGTCCTAAAACTGGCTGCGGAAGAAATGGACCGGGCCGACTGCGATCGCGCTGAGCCCCTAATCCGCATCGGAGGCATCTGCGGTGCGACCTCGCAAGCGGTCCGAGAGGCGGCATTGCTCAAGGATCTGGGATATAGCGCGGGCCTCTTGAGCTTGGCCGCGATGAAAGATTCGAATGATACCGCTCTCCTGGCTCACTGCCGAACTGTGTCGGAAATCCTTCCCATTATTGGTTTTTATTTGCAACCTGCCGTGGGCGGCTGCGTACTCTCCTACAGATTTTGGCGCGAGTTTGCAGAAATTGAAAATGTTGTGGCCGTCAAGATTGCTCCGTTCAACCGCTACCAGACCCTCGACGTCGTTCGGGCCGTGGCAGAGTCGGGGCGCGATATCGCGCTCTATACGGGGAACGACGACAACATCGCCTTGGACCTTCTTACCCCTTTCGTCTTCCAAGTCAATGGGCGCGTGCAAGAACGCCGCATTGTAGGAGGTCTCTTGGGTCACTGGGCAGTCTGGACTCGGCGCGCCGTCGAGTTCCTGGATCTGTGCCATGCCGTTGCGCATGAGGGGGGAGCCGTTTCGAAAGACTTACTTCAAAGGAGCACCGAAATAACAGACAGTAACGCCGCATTTTTCGACGCCACACACCACTTCGCCGGGTGCATCGCCGGCCTGCATGAGGTTTTGCGACGGCAAGGTTTGCTCGAAGGAATCTGGTGCTTGGATCCCCGGGAGTCGCTCAGCCCTGGCCAGCAAGAAGAGATCAGCCGGGTGCTTAAGGCATATCCTCATTTAAATGACGATGATTTTGTCTGCGAGGGGCGACACGGTTGGTTGAGGCCATGACGGCGCTCTCTGGTAGCGCCGCGCCCATAATCACGTTTGGCAGGAATGGTGCCGGGTGAGGGAAGTGGACTGAATGTCTGCTCAATCGCTTTAAGTGGTTGGCTGCTGCTTGATCGGAAAGTCCTCACGCCAAGAAGCACTCGTCCGGCTTATGCGACGGCTGCGCGCAAGCCAGAGACGCCCGGTCTGCTTTGCGGCACCGAGGACGTCAGCGCGCCGCGCCGCAAATGCGGTTCGTCAAAGTTTCAATCTCCTGAATCGTGATGCTCAGCTCATCACCGTCCTTGAGCCGCAACGTAGTTGCTATTTAACAGCGCCTGAAGCAATCAGAACTGAACAGGGTAGCACTGCGTTTACATCAACGCTTGCGAAAGACTTTAGAGTCTGAACCTCCTGCAAGTAGACTCCTTCGAGCTAGTGTTGCGTCGACCCATTGAACCCGCCCGACTTACCAGATGGGATGGGCGCCACTCGGCGAGCTGCGCGTCGATGATCGGGCTCGATACCAACGTCCTCGTCCGTTACCTAACCCAAGATGACCCAATTCAGTCGCTGAAGGCAACGGAGATAATCGAACGGCGATTGACCGAGAAAAACCCCGGCTTCGTCAGCATTGTGGCGATAGTTCAGACCGTGTGGGTTCTGGACCGTGCCTATAATCTCGCAGCTCATGAAATCGCTGCGGCCGTCGAGGGCATGCTTCAGGCCGACGTGCTCGTTGTGGAGAACGAGCAGGAGGTTTTCACGGCCATGATCGCACTTAAGGAAGGACAAGGCTCGTTCGCCGATGCCATCATCGCTGCTCTCGGCGCAAAGGCGGGCTGTTCCTGCACCCTGACATTTGACCACAAGGCGCTGCGTCTTTCCGGTTTCGACCTTCCCTAACTCGCGGGTATCAGCCTCCCTCCAGTGTGAATTCTCTATCACTCCCGCTGGTACAAAAAATCCCGGTCAGATCAAATGTGCGACAAAAATTCATGGGCGAGGTGTCGCCGGCGTGGAATGGCTGCCGGTGAGTGCAGCGCAGCGGTCGTATTCCGCTTTGGCCTTTTCCATTTGGCCCTGCTTGCGATAAACCGGAGCCAACATGCAATGGAGATTGGGAGTCTGGGGCGAGAGCGCGATGGCTTTTTCTAGCTCGGACTGGGCTTGGGGATACTTCTCCAGGCGTGCATAAGCCTTGCCCAATAGCTCGTGCGCGCGAGAATCGCGCGGCGCGATCTCCACGGCCTGGAGAAGAAACGTGACAGCATCCTGCGGGCGATTCTGGTCTAGAAGCAGGTCACCCATGTCTATGAACGGACCGGGGTTTTTCGAGGTGGACTGCGCTTGCCAGGCGATGGCTTGTTGATAGGCTGCGGCCGCCTCTTCGTTGCGGCCGAGTCCTGCGAAGGAAAGGCCCAGGTTATCTTCGGCCTTCACGTTTTTGGGATCGAGCTTCAGGCATTGTTGAAACGCGGCGACGGCTTCCGCGAACCGGTTCTCGTTGTATTTTGTGCGGCCGAGATAGTACCAACCTTCGGAATCATTGGGCGTGCATTCAAGCATTTTCGTGAGCCACTTGTCCGCGTCGGTGTAAGCGCCGAGTAAAACGTAGTCGAGCGCAACGGTCTTCAAATCCGAGGCGGAGGGATCGTGGTATTTTGCGCCGGCGGTGAATTCGGCCAGCGAGGCTTTGGCCTTTTCCTCGCGGGCCCGGGAGTCCGTAAGACTTGCACCCAGGACCTTCACACCGCTCATCACCCCGTGGGATTGAGGATTGAGTTGCTCCTCCAACTTCGCGTCGGCTTGAATTTCCCGGAAGAGAATATGGCCCAGGAGGAAATGGCCGTCGGCGGAGTCCGGACGCTCTTCGAGATACTGGCGAACAATACGATCGGCCTCCACAAACTTCCTCTGTTGGAAGAGCGCTTTGGCCTCGATGAGAAGAGCGTCCATTTCTCCGGTGGACTGAGCAGCGTCCTTATCAGTGCCGAAGGGACCAGACAAGTTTCGACAATGGGCACTGGAGAGCGAGGCTTGGCTCTGTCCCAAGCCGATGAGGCAGACGATGCAGAGCACGGCGGAAGCAGGTATGAATGCTGACCACACCTCCCCTCTATGTTTTTTGTAAGTGTTGATTCTAAAGGAGGTTAAAGCTCTTTGTTTTGAGCTATTTCTGCAAGTGTTGATTCTAAAGGGGATAAAAGAAAGGAGTTCTGAGGCAGGGAAAGAGTGCTTACCCAAAGGAAGCAGCAAGCGAGCGTAGAAGTTGGCAAACACAGGAGAGGATAGCACAACGATAGAAATAGCCAAAGCATTATGCAGGGAACGGTCGAAAATCGCGGTTGGAAGGAAGCGAGGGTAGGTCGAACGAAACGCGCAAGGATCGGTTTGGGGCATTCAGGGCGTTGCCTCGACTGGAGAAATGCACCCAACTCTTTCATTTCGCAGAAGATGGAGGCGGGGATTAAAGGTCCGGGCCACGAGCCTCCACCATCTTTTGCGGCTCGAAATTGACGCGCAACGTGAAACTGTCAGCGCCGGTGCAAAAATCCCCATAGTGCCGGTTGAATTTTCCCCACCCCCTGATGTGGTACACCGGAGCCTACTCCGCATGGAGGAGGTTCCGAGACTTGTTAAGGGGGAAAGACGTGCAAGAACTAAAAGAACTGCAACGCCAAGGGATGAGTATCCAG
>QHYN01000187.1 GCA_003224145.1 Acidobacteriota bacterium | reverse complement strand
GAAATCTGCCCTTTTCAATGGAGTTGATGGTCTGGCGCGTCACGCCCACGTGGGCGGCGAGCTTGGCCTGTGACCATTCTCGCTCCGCGCTCAGCACACGCAGACGAGTTCTGAATAGAGGCATGAGATCTCCACGGCAAACCGGTGCGAAATTTGGGGCCAAGTTGGGGCCAAGACTAGGGCCTTTTAGGCCCCAATCTGGGGTTCTCGGGAGGCAAAGGCAACAGACTCAACAGGACTTTTGGTAGGGGCGGTGGGGATCGAACCCACGACCTTCGGCTTAAAAGGCCGCTGCTCTACCACTGAGCTACGCCCCTGGAGCGTGAACTTTTCATTGTAGCATGCTCCTGCGCGCTGGCTCAGACCACTACAGCCGAGCACTGCGCGGGAGAATGAGAGAGCGTTCGGTGGCGCTGCTACGGCCGCCTTGGGATCGAGTTCGTGGCTTCTCGCCGGCGCTGCTACGGCCGATCGCGGAACGAATTAGAGCCCCTTGCTTGCATGTGCGCGGAGGCACCGCAACCAGCAACACTGCCGCAAAAAATGTGGCGGCAGCTGCGTGGCATTGCGACGGCCGCCGCCGAAGCGAATTCATGGCTGGTGGCAGAGCTCCCTCAAGAGAAGGCTGCGACGCGAATGCCGGGCCGGCGTTTGCGTTTCCACTCGTAATCTTTGCGCAACCTGCCTTGGTGCTTCTTCACCTGGGACTCCAGCTCGCTGAAAGCTTTCTTACAACTGGTACGCACGGTGGCTCCGGCACCAGTGGCGTGCAGCGTGCCGGTGGGCATGGAGAGGTTCAGGATGCAGGAAAATTCCTGAGTGCGAGGGTTTTGGGAGAAGCCGCCGTGCAACTGCACCAGGTCCGGCGAGTAGCTCTTTAACAATTTCTGCAATTTGGCAACGTGACGCTCCACTTCCACTTCGACCGGCTTGTGCGACTCGACATGTTTGTAGTTGATGGAGAGTTTCATGTGTGCACCTGTAGGAACTTCTGAGAAGGGGCGGGCAAACGGGGTTCCGCATGCTGTCCAACATCAGCGGAAGCATAGCAGCCTGATGCGTCCGGGGCAACGGCGTCCGACATCTGGTGTTTTGTTTGAGAAACGTTGACACTCCTGCTCTCTTCCCACTACTCTGCTCGCGGCGCATCTCCAGCGCCCCTTGGATTTGATGCCGCAGCGCAAACTAAAAACTCCACCGCCGGCCGGCACGCCCGTTGGTCCGGCGCAACCTGACGCCGCGCGCGAAGCCGCAAGCGCCACGACCGCGCATACGTTGCGCATCGGGCCGGCCGGGTGGTCGTATCCGGATTGGGCGGGCTACGTTTATCCGTCGCGGCGCCCGAAAAACTTTCACGAAGCCGCGTTTCTGGCGGAATTCTTCGACACCATCGAAATCAACACCTCGTTTTACCAGCCTCTCAAAGCGGACTTGGCAAAACACTGGGTGGAGCTGGTGGCCGGGAATCCGCGCTTCGTATTTACCGCGAAACTCTGGCAACGGTTCACGCATGACATCGTTTCCGCAACCTCGGGCGTGACGGCCGCCGACGAACGAGCGGTGCGCGAAGGATTTGACGTGCTGCGCGCGGCGAACAAGCTGGGCGCGGTGCTGCTGCAATTCCCTTTCTCGTTTCATCGCACGAAGGAGACGATGGCGTATCTCTCCGCGGTGCTGCTGCGGTTCCGCGATTATCCGCTGGTCGTGGAAGTGCGGCACGATACGTGGAATGCTCCGGAAACGCTGGCGCTGCTGCACGAGCACGGAGCGGGGATCTGCAACATCGACCAGCCGATCATCGGGCGGTCGCTGGCGCCGTCGGCGCAGGCGACTTCGCCGGTGGGCTACGTCCGGCTGCACGGGCGGCGGTACGACACGTGGTTCAGCGACGACGAAACCATTCCCGCGCACGAACGCTACAACTATCTTTACACGACGGAGGAGCTCGAGCCGTGGGTGACGCGGATGAAGAAAGTCAGCGAGCACGCGCGCGATACGTTCGTAGCGACCAACAATCATTTTCAAGGCAAGGCGGTGGTGAATGCGCTGCAACTCATCAGCATCCTCAAAGGCAGGAAAGTGAAAGTGCCCGAGCCGCTGCGGCAGCATTTCCCACAACTCGAGGAGATTGCGGATACGCCGCCTGCGGAGCCGACGTTGTTTCCGATGGATGGAGACACGGGGATAAGGAAGTAAAGAGGCAACGAAGAAGCAGAAGGATCCGTTATGAGTAGCTTCAGGGGCTAAAGCCCGGGGATCGGCACTGCCTATCGGCACGGCTGAAGCCGTGCCCTCCTGGAAATCATTGATGAGGTGAGCTTGTGTCATGGGCGACGTGCGATATGAGTTGGTGTTGGTCATGAGGACTCTGCTCTCCGGTTCTCCACAGCGGGCTAATCGCGCTTGGGGCGAGGGAGATCCATGATGATTTCCTGCTCGGCGTCGGGGGGATGGAGTTCGCGGTCGATGGCGGGGAGGGTACGGAGAAGCAGACTACCAGTGTAAGCCATGACGGCCGCGCGGCGGGGGGAGATCTCGTCGCGGGCCAGGAGTTTGTAGAGTTCGCCGAGAGAGTGGTTGATGGTCACGGCGGAAGTGAATTCCTCGGTGTCACCAATGAGTTTGGAGGCAAGGTTGGCGGCGTTGCGGTCCTTCTTCTGATCGGCGGCGTGTTTGAAGCAGAGGCCAGACGCGGGGTCGGAGACGGGCATACGGCAACGGCGTCCGCTGGGAGTGCGTTGCTGGCAGTGCGACGGTGCGGAGATGGAGACGATGGATCGGTCGTTCATGGTTGTTCCCTTCGAGCGATAGCCAGGGCGTTCCGTTTTGGGAAGAATAGGGATACACCCCGGCAGTTTTCGTAAGAGTGGCAAACAAAAGACTTAGGATATACGGAACTTGGAAGAGTATACGGAACTCTGGAGGAGGAGCAGAGGGGAGTCCACCCCCGGGCATTTTGTATGAATGTAAAAACAAAGGAGTTACAAAATTTGCAATTCGTAAGCGCATGAAAACAAACGGGGCCAAAGATAGTACGTTGTGGCCCTTGATGCGTAATCCGTGGTCCGTGGAAGAGCAAAGAATCTCCGCACGCTCCCGCGAGAGGCATGCGGGAGGGATGCGGAGAACCAAGGTAGCGGGGACGTGGGGCAGAATTTATGTCAGGGCTGGAAGCCCTGCCCCCCAAGAGTAGAGAGGCGAGGGGATGGGCGAAATACGAGATACGGCGGGAGTGGAAGTTGGGAAGCTGGCGGGGCTGAAGCGTCGAGTTCACAGGGAATGGTAGCATGGGTCCGTTAACTCTGTCAAGTATTAACCCAACAGTACTAGGACTGGAAGAAAGGGCAGGTGGTACCAGAGGAAGAACAGGTGGTCCAGGAATTCAAAGTTGAGAGTTCAGAGTTGAACATGCGAAGAGAAGGAAGAATCCCTCTGACAAGGTCGGGGCGCGCGGGAAGCAGGGCCACCCTTGTAAACCGCGCGAGGATTGCCCCACGCAGGTCAGAACGGAAGGACGAATGGAGTGACTACCTCTGCTCCGGCGTGGTTCTTTCTCTTGAATAGCCTGGAGGGCAGCGAGACAATTTGGATGGTGCGGACAATATGAAACTCAAATTATTGCTGGGGACTTTTCTCCTTTCGGTGAGCTTGGCCGCGGCTTTCTCTGCCCCTCAAGAGAGGCCCGAGCCGGCGTCCAAAATCCTTGCGCTCGAAAACAAATGGAATGAGGCTTACAAACAAGGGGACATCGCCGCGATGAATTCCCTGCTGGCACACGATTTCATCATCACCGTAGAAGACGGTACGACCTTCAGCAAGGCGGGTTATATCGCGCACTGTGGAGATCCCGACAATCGCGTACTGGTTTCCGAGATGTCCGACCTTAAGGTGCGCATGCATGGTAATGTGGCGGTCGTGACAGGCGCGTACCACGAGAAAGGGACTTCCAGTGGCAAGCCGTATGAATACCATGACCGGCTGACGGATGTGTGGATGATGATTGACGGCCGATGGCAGGTCATTGCCTCGCACTACGCCATCCCTGCCAAATAAAGACGAAACATTCCCCTCTTCGGAGGAGGGCAAGTCTGCGGGCTCGCCGCAAGCCCAAATCATGGGAGTCCAGCGCAACCATGCGTTGGGTTTTGGCTTCCCTGCCCGGTACTCAGATGTTCACCTGACCCTGATTTCAGGAACCCGTTGGGTTGTATTCCTGTTTGCGCATCCGGTAGTCTCCCGAGCGACATGAGATCGCTCGACAGATTTAGGACGGGGGAGGAACACATGAACCAAAACGGCTCACTCCCTGGAAACGTAGCAGAACGCACTCTCGGGGAGTGTTTACCTTGGCCATCAGTTCCAGAACTGTTATTCGGCTCGCGTAGAACGATTGGAAGGTCAGAAGCTCGCGGTAGTCTGGGGGACTCCCTGTGGCTAACCAGCCTTCAGAAACCGGGAGTCTTTGAAGTCGTTCCCACGGGAAATGTCAGCAGATTCGGCGTCCAAGTGGTGACACAGGAGTTCTGGAAACCAGCTGAGCGGGTACTCGTTTCGTCGCCGCCTGGATTTTGCGCCCAGGGTTCGGTCGTATATTGCAAGAAGCTTCCCAGCGACGATTATTCTGTGGGCATCCGTCTTGACGCGGCGGTCGAGCACTGGATGGAGGGATCGGATTCAGAGAGTCCTGACGAACCTTAACCTAGAGCACGGAGTGAAAGAATGCCCAGCTTTCCTGTCCTGCAAGGCCGCCGCGCGACGCGAGTAATGTCAAAGAGGCCCGCCAGCCTGGTGATCAATCTGGACCGCAATCCGAAGAGAGTCCCTTGCCTTGTCCTCGATTCCTCGAAAGAAGGTTTCCGGGTGCGCGGGAGTTTCCACCTTAGGCGCGGCCAAGTGGTCGAGCTTATGCTCAATGGAGACTTCCCCACCCCCGAGCGGTACAGGGTGGTTTGGGTCGGCAGAATCGGCTCCAAGATGGAAGGGGAAGTCGGACTGCAAACCGTCTAGGCGATCATCCGGCAGTAGAATTTAGAAGCGAAGCCTTCCGCGTTAAGGCATTTCTAGCCCCACAACCAAAGTGTTCAACCCCCTGATTTTACAGCAGAAGCTCTATTGATTTTACGTGTTGTAAATCCCATAGGTAGATTCAGTCGCTGCTGGGGCATTCTGCCCGTGCGGGAGGTCTCCAGGGTTTATGGCCACGCCCGTTCCAACGCGTCGGTCCGAAAAGCGTATCGCGAAGATATTGGCCGCAGAGCTTTGGCGCCCAGACGAATCTGTGCCTCAGGAAAGGACGTTTACTGAGAACGTGAGTCCTCGGGGCGTACGCGTCACCGCGGTGCAGCGCTGGCAACCTGGAACTCGCGTGTTGCTTACTTTTCCTCAGAATGGCATTCAGTCTCAAGGAAGGATCGTTTACTGCCAGCGCGTGGAAAGTGGCAACTTCGCCCTCGGACTAGAGCTACCGTGGCAGGTACAGCGCTGGCAGATGCTGTGGCAAACGTCGGCGGATGTTAGGTTGGCATCCGTGAGAAATATCGGCCCAACGGAAAAGGACTCTCTTGAGGTTCACCCAATTCCGGGGCGTAATCCTGGGCTGAAATAGCAAGGATGCGCAAATGGCTCAATACCTTCGCATACGATGCATCGTCAAGACCGAGCGAACGAGCGCCCATGAGCGCATTCACTCCGTGGGTGGGGTCAAGCCAGACGGCAGTCATTGGAAACTGACGCAAGACAAGGCAGTTTCATGCATCGAGGACAGGACTCACGTGTTCTACATCGAAAGTCCTGTGGGTCATCGGATAGACGTAATCGTCGCAACGAGCGCACACGGCAACTACCTTAAGACGGTCGCGGATAGAGAGCAACCAGACAAACTTCTGTCTCTGCCGACCTGTCCTGAAATTTGAGCTTAATGATGCATTCTGTCTCTATGTGAGGTACGACGCGAGATGCCCACACCTCCTCCAACCGGCCGATTCGAGAAGCGGACGGCGAGGTCAGTGGCTGTAGAGCTTTCCCGCATGGACGCGTCTCTGCTTAAAGAAAGTACGCTCACTGAAAACGTAAGTCCTCGCGGCATACGCGTCGCCACGGAGCACGAATGGAAGCCCGGTGAGCCCGTGTTGGTCATGTCTATGCGAGAGGCCGTCTGGTGCCAAGCGCGGGTCGTTTATTGTAGGCCATTGGAGAAGGGTGGATTTGCTGTCGGGCTCAAACTTTTCACGCGCGTGGAACAATGGGCAAGGCCCCCCTAGCGGCAAAGGGGTAGAGTTTCAAGAATCCACCTGGAGCCGATTGCCACAGTTTTGCTGCTCCAATCCTGCTTTTGCCTGCAACAATCGGGGTGTGTTTTCCGCGACACCCCGCGAAACTACAGATTGCTGCCGTTACTATGGTTCATCTTGCACTGCGGACATCTCCAGAGACGGAAACCTTTGTGTTCCGGCAAAACCTCAGCCAGATACATGGACGCCCCGTCATGGGGACAACGGACGTTGGGCGTCATTTCTCGCTCATCTCCATTTCCATTCTGGTCGGTGATGAAGTATCCGCGCGAAGCATCGTAGTGGACCGGGCAATCGGGCTCCGGACAGCTGTAGGCAAGTATCTGTGTCCGCTCGCCGCTGGTTTGCAGGACAACCTGACCAAACCTCATCTCGATGTGATGCTCGTAGCAAAGAGCGGAAAAGTCCCTTTTCATCTGGAGACCGGGCATACGACCTCCTTCAAAACTGCTGAGAGGCAGCTTCTCTAGGAGTGCTTACAGTGAAACCAACAGCGTCTGCGCCAGGGAAGCAAGTGAGGCGGCGCAAGCTTAGAGTCAGGGCCCCCCTACCGTCAGGGAGCGTACCAGCTCCAGTGTGACATATCAAGCGTTATCTCCCGTCCGCGGAATGAGTTAGCAAATCGTACGCGCTAGTGGCAAACACCCAACCTGAAGACAACAGCAAGGGGCCGGATGACGACCACTGGTGCAAACGTGATTCTCCCCAAGAATGTACGCTGAACGACCCTCTGACAGGTGTCTCCTTTTGATTACAGTTGGTTTCAAACCATATTCAACCAATTTAGAATCAACAAGTTAGATCAGCCAAAAGGAGGTTTTGAAAGACCTTCTGGCTCCCAGGCTTAAGGGCCAGATGACTACCGAAAGATATACCGACAGAGATTTTCTGAGAGCCCAGATCGAAACGGAATACCGGGCGTGGATCGATCCTATGTCAGCATAGAAGAAGCCTCTATCATTTTGGTCCTGCAACTCCCTTTATTCCTGAGGAGTTTGTCGCCCATGCAACCGATGGAGCGCCGCCGCACAGAACGGCTCAACCTCGCCATCGGGCTTACTGTTTCGGTCCTAAACTCTACCGCCCCAGGACAGAGAACGGAGTCGCTCAATGTTTCTGGGGGAGGGATGTACTTTGCAACGAATCTGCCCCTACGCCGAGGCACTGCAGTTCAGCTCCTCTTTAAGATGCCTGAGGAAATCACCCGCTCGCCCGCAAGCGACTGGGTTTGTATGGGGCACGTCGTTCATGTAAGGCCTGTTAGTGCTCCGAACGGTTGGCTGGGTGTGGGGGTGCAGTTTGACTGCTACGAAGTCATGCCCTGACGAAAAGGCATGGCGGTCGGGGTGGCAGGCGGGGCGCGTTTTCGCGCTTCGAGTTCGTTAGGGGAACGAGTCGATGCGGTGAGATGGGATTGGTGGCAAGACGCAGTGGTTGAGGTCAAATCGGGGAGGATGGCGAATGGCGGGGTAAATTCGCCGCTACACGGAGCAAAGCAGATCCCTCAGGCCTCAAGGCCTGAGCTACAGCTCGGGATGACACCGGGTGTGGCGGCGCGCGGTTACGGCGCGGCGGAAGCCGTGCCCTCCCGAAGATTCGCGGCGTTTCGGAGTGAACGAGAGGGGCTGGACGGTGCTGCACATTGTTTATGGCGTGTATCATTGGCGGGCGAAGCGCTTGGCTTTTCGCAACGACTATTGCCTGGTGTGCGGGGCGGCGCGCCGGTCCGTGCAAATACGGACGTTTGACGTGGGGCACATCTTCTGGATTCCGATCTTGCCGGGTGGATTTTGGAGACACTGGATTTGCACGGTGTGTGGCCGGGATCCGCATGTGAACACGAAGACCAGGCGCGGCTTTAAGTGGGCGGGAGTGTTTATTCTGCTGCTCTTTGCGGCACTTTTCTGGGCCGAGCCGGTGACACCGGATTTTGTGGCGGGGACATGGACTTTCCGGATTGGCGCGCCTGCGGGGGCCGTTCTTACTCTCGTGTATCTGCTCCGTACGGCGAAGGAGCCGTCGTTGAAGGCAAGACTGGCCATGATTCCACCTGCGGCCGATACCGTTTGCCCGTTTTGCGGCACGCCATTGTTGGTGCTCGCTTCCCGGTGCTCGTGCCCGGGCTGCGGAGTTGTCAGAAGCTAGAACTCCAAAAAGCACCGGTCTGAAGACCGGCCACTACGAAAAGATGACTTGAACATATTTGGCCAAGCTGGTCTTATGCCGGAGGGTCAGGTCAAAATTCTGGAGGACAAAAGATGAGCGAGGGAAAAAATTCGACTGCACTGGACCATACGCCGACACGACGGCAAGTGATCGCGGCGGTCGCCATGACGTTTGGCGGCGTAGCCCTGGGCTCAAGGGAGCCTTGGGCGGGAGCCGAGGAGGAGATTTCTCGAAGGGCGGAATCCATTCACCAAGAGCCTGTTTTCACAGCGAGCCGGAAGCGCGTCTACGAAGCACTCACCGACACCAAACAGTTTGACAAGGTCATACAGCTCAGCGGAGTGATGAAGTCCATGGCGCCGGGAGGTAAGCCAACGGGGATCAGCCGCGAAGTAGGGGGCGCGTTCACGCTTTTCGACGGGTACATCACGGGACGACACGTCGAACTCGTGCCGAACGAGCGAATCGTCCAAGCTTGGAGGGCGGGGGGCTGGGATCCGGGCGTCTACTCGATTGCGAAGTTTGAGCTGGTGGAACAGGGCTCCGGGACGAGGATCGTCTTTGACCACACGGGCTTTCCTAAAGGCGCCGCTGAACATCTGGCGTCGGGATGGAAAGAGCACTATTGGGAGCCGCTCGAGAAATTGCTGGCCTAGGGCGGGCAGGCGGGAGAGAGGTGCATTGCTAGACGAGGCGACGCGGAAGCAAAGGATTGAGGTGCATGGTGAGGTCGTAGACGGAGGCGCCGCAGGATTCGGAGACATCCTCGGGCCGCGAGCCGGGCTGGGCGTCGAAGAAGGTAACGGGGTCGCCGATTTTGACGCGTTCTTCGGAGCCGATTTCGACGATGCAGTGGCTGGCGGAGACGGAGGCGATGACGGGATAAAGATCGCCGTTGATGCGGACTTTCGCGCCTTTTTCGTGCGCGAGCGCAGCGGCGCGGGGCCAGCCGTCGGCGTGACCGACAGGAAGCGTGGCGACCCAGATACCGTCTTTGGCGAGGTAGGCGCGGTTGTAACCAGCACTGTCGCCTTTGCGGAGTTTCTTTACGTAGATGACGCGAGCTTTGAGGCTGATGGCGGGGCGAAGATCGAGAATGCTGGTGTGGCGAAATTCGTTTTCGGAATAGATGCCGTAGATGGCCATTCCCGGGCGGACCATGTCGAGGAAGGCGTCCGGATGCTGGAAGAGGCCGAAGCTGGAAGCGGCGTGTTTTTTGCCCAGGGCGAGGCCGTCTTTTTCGAGCGCGGCGCAAGTTTCGTTGAAACGGCGAAGCTGCTCTTTGTCGAAGTCGGGATCTTCGGTGAAGGTCATCATGGTGCCGTGGATGCGAACGGATTTGCGGGCAGCGAGATCGCGAATCAGCGGAGCCGCCCGGTGGTAAGGAACGCCGACGCGGCCGATGCCGGTGTCGACGCAGATATGGACGGGCACGGGCTTTTGGATTTTCGTGGCGATTTTGTCGAGCGCGGGGCCAAGAGGCGTGTAAATCATGGGCAGAATGTTGCGGACCACGGCGTCTTCGAGGTTTTGTTCGTCGAACGGGCCGAGAAGAAGAATGGGCTTGCGAATGCCCGCATCGCGAAGGGAGACCGCTTCGTGAAGCTTGACGACGGCGAAGCCGAAGATTTCGGGCTGCGGTTCAAGAAGCTGGGCGATGTTGGTGACGCCCATGCCGTAGCCGTTGTTTTTGATGACCGCGAGAATGGGGCGCGCGCCAACGCGACGGGAAATTTCGGCGACGTTGTGGCGGAGGTTTTCGCGATGGATTTCGACCCAGGGATCGAAGGAGGAATCTTTTGAAACAGCGGATTCCGGAGATTGCGCGGTTGCGGTGAGTGACGTGGGCGCGTTGAGGGCGACGGGAAGTGCCAGGCCAGCTTCCAGGAAGGCGCGCCGAGAGTGCTTCATGTTGCGTGCTACTTTTTGAAGAGGTTTTCGAAGGCCTGGCGGGCATCGTTGGAACGAGGCGGGGCCGAGGGAGTGGAGCCCGCGGCGGAGGGCTGCGCATAGGAGGTGGGGGCGGTGTCTTTTTCAACGGTCATACGAAATTCGTAAAAGGTGCAGGAATTCTTCGCGTCCTTGGGAGAGATGCGTTCGGGGATGGGCTGGGTGCACTCGAATCGCGCGCCGGAATCGAAGAAGCGGCATTGTTTGCAGCAGTGCAGCTCGAACTGGCACTTGGGACATTTTCCATTGGGATCGAAACCGGGCGCGAGAACGGCGCCGCAATTGGAGCATCTTGCGCGGGTGACCGTGCCGACCATACGAGGAGTGCGCGGACCGAATTGATCGGCGCCGCGAGGTCCGCCGGAGGGCGGCTTTTTCTCGTGCGATCTCTCGCGCTTTTCCGCTTTCTCGGAATCGCGGTAACCGCGGTGACTATATTTTCGATCCACAAATACCTCCGTCCGCCAGTCGCGACGGACTGCAACACCTAGAACCTAAATTTCTGCGCATGCGCTTGCCAACTTGGTTGGTATCCAATCGGATTGCTACACTCGGCCGGACCGCGGAATCATTCTCTAGAGTTAAATCGCAGAGTTGCGTACGTCCGAGAGCAGGAGATGGGACCTCTATGTTTGTAACGCTATGGGAGTACGAAGTCAAGCCGGGATGTGAAGAACAGTTCGGGAAGGTCTATGGCCCGGAGGGGGACTGGGCGAAGCTGTTCCGGAAGGATAGGAACTACCAGGAAACGAGATTGTTGCGCGATGTTGCCCGGCCGGCAATCTATCTGACATTGGATTTCTGGGGCTCGCGGCAAGCGTACGAGAGGTTCCTGGAGGTGCATGCTGCGGAATACAAGGCGTTGGATGCGGAGGGCGAGAAACTCACCCTGGGGGAACGGCGGATTGGTTGGTATGAGATGGTGGTGTCTCAGTAGAAGCTGATGTCTTTCATTGGGTAGTGGCGGCGATTCCGTGTCCAGAGCTCGAGTTTGTGGATGGAGACGGTTGCGGCTATCAGAGCGTCGCCCAATTCCACGTGGTGGCTCTTTGCAAATGCTCTCAAATACTCCCCCGCCCGGATCCCGATTCTTGCATCGATAGGGATGCAATTAATGACCGCGAAGAGGGCATTGAGAGTTGCATGTTCCTGCGGGCGGGCTCCGTGCCAGAGTTCTGTAACAGTCACTGGCGAGCACAACAACGGAGTGTCGCTGCGACTCAACTGGTCCCAGCGGCCAAGGACGGAGGTGTCACGGGCGCGGGAAACTTCGATCAAGATATCAGAGTCAATCAAAACAGACTTCAAGAAGCGATTCTCCTGAGCCGCTTCCCTTTCCGAAGCCGGCGAACATGGGTCTCAGGATCTGGCAAGTCCTGCCGGTTTTTCCACATGCCAACCAGGGCCTGCATGGCCTGCCTGCGACCGGCGGAAGTGCTACCGTACTTATCGCGGACGGCCTGACGGACCAGTTCCGAAATACTGGTGCGCTGCTGCCGCGACCGGATATGCAATGCCTTCCAGATGTCCTCCTGGAGGTAAAGTTGAGTTCGTCTCATGATGTATAGTATACATCATCTTTACTCGATCTCAACATCAGGACGATCAGCGAGTCCCTTCTGAGCCTTGCTTTCCCAGCCACATTTGAATGAAACCGTCCGGAGCAAGATCGAGTTGGAGAAAAGTTCTGGGAGTGCCGTGAGCGCGGAGGAGAGCTTCGGCGGCAAGATAGCCGCTGCGGACGGCGCCTTCCATCGTGGCGGGCCAGCCGGTTTGGGTCCAATCGCCCGCGAGAAACAGCCCGGGAATGGAAGTTTCCTGTTTGGGACGCCAGCGATCGACGCCGGGTTCGGGAGAGAACGTAGCGGCGGCTTCCTTGATGACCGTGGCTTTGAGCAATTCCGCCTGACGAGCCTTCGGGAGAGCTTGGCGAACTTCGGCGAGGCAGAGATCGATGATTTCCTGGCGCGACTTCTGTAACAAATCGTAAGAGGCACTGATGACGAGTTGGAGGTACTGGTGCGCTCCCACGGGTTGCGGTGGCGCATTCGAAGGGGCGGGGGAAGAGGTAGAGAGAGGACGGCGGGGTAAACCCGCCGCTACAGGGTCCAAATCACTGCTTGGCTCTTCGTACAGAAGCGTCTTATTGAAAATCCACTGCGTAGTGGTGTCCAGAAGCGTCAAGAAAGGTTCGTCCATGACCGTGCGGTCGAACCAAAAATGCACGCCGGTGATCGGCGAGACTTTAATTTTGTCCAGGTTGGCGAGTCCGGGATCCGACTGCTTCACGCTTTCTGGCAGCAACTCAGCAAGCGCCGTATGGGGTAAGGCAAAGATGTAGGCGTCGGCGGATTCCTCGCGGGCTTCGTCGAAGCGCACGCCGGCGAGCTGGCCGTTTTCCATTTTCAAGCCACGGACTGACGAGCGAAGCAGTACTTCCCCGCCCCGGCGTTCGATCTCTGTTTTGCAGCCATCGTAGAGTTCTGCGAGAGGAATGGAGGGCACGCCCATGCGGTAGCCCGTTCGATTCGACAGAACCGTTTTCCAAAAAACATCGACGCCGTACCGCGCGTCGATTCTCTCAAGCTCTTCGCTGAGGGCGCTAACGAGCACAACTCGCCAGAAGCGATTGATGGCGCCCTGGGTCTGACCGCGGCGGCGGAGCCATTCGAGCATGGAGATGCCGGCGACTTCCTGGACATCAGGCGGCTTGCCTTGGTACCGCAAAATGTCGAGCATGGCGCGACCGATGGACAACTTGTCCCACAACGAGAGGGGGCTGAAGGAGGCGAAAGAGCCCAGAATGTGGAAAGGAGCGGGCAAGAAGCCCGCTTGAAACTGGCCGATGCGCCCCTGGGGGTCAAGCAGGAGAAGCCGATCGAAGAACTTGATCTTATCCGCGCATCCCACGCGGCGATAAAAGTCCTCCAGATTGGTGCAACAGCCGAAGGTCACGTGCTGACAATTGTCCACGTGCTCGCCGTCGGGCAAGACATAGGAGGTCGCCCGGCCGCCAAGGAAGGGACGCTGTTCGAATAGACGGACGCGCCAGCCGGAATCAGCCAGCGCGACGCCGGCTGCCAGTCCCGCCAGCCCGCCGCCGATCACGATCACGCTTTTCAAGGATCGTCTCTTCTGTGTGGCGCCCGAAGCGCGCCCTAGCAATGAACACCATTTTTTCCGCTTTGGAAAGCCGGATTCTTTGACCGAGGACAGCGTAATCGAGGGCTTCGATGCGGCCCAGGAGAGCGCTATAAGTGTGAACGAGCAGCCATAGCGCACCGCGACTGTCCTGGTCGATTAAGCCGAGCAAGCCAGAACCCTCTTCGTAAAATTGCCACGCGCGCTCCGATTCAAAACGGAGCAGTTCCCGAACTCCAAGAGTCGCTTCGGCGCGGCCGAAATCCTCGGGAGAGACGCCATAACGGGCCATATCCTCTTCGGGCAGATAAACGCGCCCGCGCTTGTGGTCTTCATGGACGTCACGAAGAATGTTGGTGACCTGGAAGGCGAGGCCGAGCTTTTCCGCGAGATCCAGAGCGCGTGCGCCGGTGAAACCGAAGACGTGGGTGCAGGTCAGACCGACCGTTCCGGCGACGCGATAGCAATACTCGCGCAGACGTTCGAAGGTCGGGTACGTGCCAACCGTCAAATCCATTTCCGCGCCACTAATGAGATCGTGCAGATAACGCGAGGGGATTTTGTAGCGCTGCATGGTATCGACGAGGCCGGGCAGGACTTCCGCAGCTCCACTCAGCGCCGGGGCCGGCGAGGACATGGCGGCATTCCCGTCAAAAATTTGTTCCTGACCGGTGATGGCTTGATCGAGAGCGGCGCGCCATTTGGCGAGAGCGCGCTGCTTGGCGGAAAGGTCTTGGCCTTCATCGGAGACGTCGTCGATGAGGCGCATGAATGCGTAGAGGGCGGTGAGAGCATCGCGCTTCGGTTTGGGAAGGAGAAAAAATGCGTAGTAGAAATTGCTGCTCGCGGCGCGCGCGATGCGATGGCAATGGTTGTAGGAATCAACAATCGTGGTGGCAAGCTGGGGCGCAGCGTGCCGCGCCCCCACCATTACTGGAGCGGATGCCACTTCGACAGGCTGCGAGTTTGAGGCGACCAGGTGCTTGACCAACGTGCGACCGAGGACATCGGCTTGCTTAACCTTACTGATGGCGGGGCGCTTGTGAAGCGTGTCGTAGCCCATGGCTTCGATGGCGTC
Organism: Acidobacteriota bacterium; assembly: GCA_003224145.1. GTDB lineage: Bacteria > Acidobacteriota > Terriglobia > Acidiferrales > UBA7541 > Acidiferrum. Next base: position 1,497 of record QHYN01000187.1, on the reverse strand, counting down.
GAGAACCGCGAGACCGCCGCGGCTGAACATTTCGATGTCTACGCTAAGACGACCCTGGACGGCATTTGAGAGAGGCATTCCTTGGGCAAACAGCGCTCGCGTGCGGGCGATGAGATCCTGCATCAAGCGGACATAGCGCTCATCGAAACGGCGCTCCATGATGTCGTTTTCATTCAGGCCGTGGGCCGCAGCGGAGTCTAGTGGAATATAAATGCGGCCTTTGTCGAGGTCCCGCGAAACATCCTGCCAAAAATTCGCGAGCTGCAGAGCTGTGCAGGTGGCGTCGGAGAGGCGCTGTCGATGTTCGTCGCGATAACCGCACAGGTACAAGACCAGACGACCTACGGGATTCGCGGAATAGGTGCAGTAGCCGAGCACGGCGGCCCAGGTCGGATACCGCCTCACGGCCTGGTCCTGCCGGAATGCTCTCAAGAGATCGGCGAAGGGCTGTTTGGGAATGTCTTTGGCGACGATGGTCTCGCGCAGCGCAATAAAAACCGGATGCGAGGGCTTGCCCTCATAACAAGAGTTGAGTTCGCGCTCCCACCAATCCAGAAGCTGCAGCGCACGCATGGGGTTGGGAACTTCATCGCCGAGGTCATCGGCCCAGCGGCAGTAGGCGTAAACATTGTAGAAATGCTGATGGAGATTTTTGGGGAGAAGCCAGGAGACGACGTTGAAATTCTCGTAATGATGCGTGGCGAGCCAGCGAGTGTAATTCCGAGCGGCTTCGGGCGAGCAGCCGGACTGCGGGGCATGGCGGGTGAGGTCAATTTCGCCGGGGAGAAGCATCAGAAGAGAGATTCCTCGCGTCGCTCGGAATGACGGGCGGGTTTGGCGCGCACGTGCAAACTACGGCCTGACGGCCAGCTTAATTTCGCCGCTGCGCGACTTCATGCGCTCGAAGGCCTGCGGCAAGTCCGCCAAGCGAATTTCTTCGGTGACAAAATCGTGCGCGGAAATCTCTCCCCGGCGAATGGCTTCCAGCGCTTCGCGGAAGAAGCGGGGTGTGTGATGGAAAGTGGAAATGAGCTTTATCTCGGAATAGTGGATCGCAGCAGGCTCGATTTCAACGCGCGTGCCCGAAGACAGGCCGCTAAAGAAATTCACCACGCCGCCGCGGCGCACCATGGCCAGAGCCATGCGCCACGTCGCGGGATTACCGGCGGCTTCGACGACAGAATCCGGGCCACGCTGGTCTTCGGTGAGGTTCTTTACGCCGGCAGCGACATCGTCTGTCTCTGCGACGTTGACGGTCGCAACAGCACCCAGGCGCCTGGCAAGATCGAGAGGAGTGGCGCGGCGAGCCAGGGCAATGACGCGAACCCCGCGACGCGAAAGCATGCGGACAAAGGTCAGGCCGATAGGTCCGCAACCGATGACAACAGCGGTGTCGCCGGTGCGCACTTCCATTTCATGGATGCCGCGGAGAACACAAGCGAGAGGTTCGGCGAGGGCAGCACCCTGGTCATCGACGGAGTGCGGCACTTCAAGCAT
>QHYN01000350.1 GCA_003224145.1 Acidobacteriota bacterium | reverse complement strand
CCGGCTCGGTGAAGTATCCCGCGAATGGGCTACCGATCAGTTCCGCGCGGCCGTAGCCTGTCATGCGGCACATCTGCTCATTCACGTCGGAGATGACTCCGGCTGGATCGACGGTGATGAGCCCGTCCACCGAGCTTTCGATCAGGCCGCGGTTGTAAGCCTGCTGTTCCCTAAGTTGTTGTTCCAGTTTCTTTTGTTCTGTGATATCGCGCGCTGCTGCGAACACACCCTGAAGCTTTCCTGACTGGTCGTAAAAAGTCGTCGCATTGTAGCTGACAACCGTTTCCTTGCCCTTCTTGGAGCGCGCGGTGAGCTCATAGTTGGTGACTTTGCTTTTCTCCAAAACGAGCCGGATACCTTCCTCCGTGCGGGCAGGATCGGTGAAGTGATTCTTGAATGGCGTGCCGATCAGTTCTTCGCGAGTGCAACCGGTCAGCGCGGCCATCTGCTCGTTCACGTCGGTAATGATGCCGAGAGAATCCGTGGTCATCAGCGCATCGATATTCGATTCGATCAGCGAGCGTGTATAGAATTGCGAGGCCTGCAACTGACCTTCGAGCTGCTTTTGCGCGGTGATGTCCCGAGCAGATGCGAAAATTCCACGGACATTACCTTTCGGGTCGCGGAAAACAGCCGCGTTGAATGACACTGGGACTTGTTTTCCGCCGGCAGCCTGCAAGGTGAGGACATAGTTGGTGACGGAGTTTTCTTTGAACGTTAGGCGAACGCCTTCTGCCGCTCGTTCTCGCTCAAGAAAGTAGTCCGGGAATGACGACCCGATCAGCTGGCTGCGGGGCTTTCCCGCCATCTGACTCATCGTCTCATTGACGTCGGTAATGGCCATCTCTTCGTTGACGGTCACCAAGCCGTCCACGGACGCCTCAATCAAACCGCGGTTATATGCGCGCTCCTCGGCTAACTGTGTCTGCAGGCGGGCTTGATCCGTGATGTCGCGGGCGGAGGCGAAAATCCCGCGAACTTTTCCAGAGTCATCTTTGAAGATCGCGGCATTGAAGGAAACGAGCAATTCTTGGCTATCTTTTCTTCGCAGGGTTAACTCGTAGTTGGTGACGGCTCCTTTGTCGAGCGTTTGGCGTACGCCATCGGCGGCGCGTTTCGCGTCGGTGAAGTATTGCTGAAAAGCCGTTCCGATGAGCTCCGCGCGGGGATAGCCCGACATCCGGCACATCGTCTCATTTACGTCCGTGATGCTCAGCACCGGGTCAACGGTGATCAGGCCGTCGAGCGAAGCCTCAATCAAGCCACGGTTATAGCCCCGCTCTTCAACAAGCTGCGACTGCAAGCGCGCCTGCTCTGTGATGTCGCGCGCGGAGGCGAAAATCCCTTTGACATCCCCCGAAGGGTCGCGAAAGACCGAAGCGTTGAAGGAAACGCGCAGGGGCGAGCCGGACCGCCGAGCTAGAGTGAGGACATACTCGGTGACCACGCCCTTTTCGAAAGTTTCCTTTACACCCGCGGTGGCACGCTCGGAATCCTGGAAATAATCGGCGAAGGGAGTGCCGATCAGCTCCTCACGCGAAAAGCCCGACATCCGGCACATCTGCTCGTTGACATCGGAAATGGTCCCCGATGGATCGACTGTAATCAGCCCATCGACCGATGCTTCGATGAGACCGCGATTGTAAGCTTCTGATTCACGAAGCTGCTGTTCGAGCTTCTTTTGCTCAGTGATTTCACGCGCAGCGGCAAACACACCCTGGAGTTTTCCCGCCGCGTCGCGAAACGTGGAAGCATTGTAAGAAACCACGGTTGTGCGCCCATCTCTGGCCTTTGCCGTAAGCTCGTAGTTCGTTACCCGGCCTTCTCGCAACACCAACCGGATGCCCTCTTCGGCACGATTCGGGTCCGTGAAGAAATTCTTGAACGGTGTGCCAATGAGTTCTTCGCGCGAGCAGCCCGTCAACGCTACCATCTGCTGGTTGACGTCGGTGATGATGCCCAGCGGATCGGTGGTCATCAGCGCGTCGATATTGGATTCGATCAGCGACCGGGTATAAAACTGCGTGGCCTTTACTTCTTCAGTCAGACGGATTTCATCCGAAATGTCCTTGGAAATAAGTAGGAATCCGATAGCCCTTCGGGAAGAATCAAGCCGGGGTGTGATCACCACGCGTGCAGTGAATTGCTGTCCGTTCTTCCGGCGCCGGTGAATGGTACCTTCCCACTTCCCGTCCCGAAGTGCGGCATCCAGCAGTTCACGAGGTTTGCCGCTGGCGACATCCTGTGGCGCATGCAGAATCGAAGAGTTTGCTTTTCCCACTACTTCTTCGGGTTCGTATCCGTACAGCCTTCGCGCGCCCTCGTTCCAGAGCAGGATCTTTCCGTCCAGGTCCTTGCCGATGATCGAGTACTCCGTCGAAGATTCCAGAATGTTAGCGATAAAGTCGACCGCCTCTTTCGCGTTCCCTACGATCGCGTTGTCAAATAGCTTTGTCTTACGAATCTCCTCAGCGAAGCGAATCTCGTGAGAAATATCCTTTGAGATCAGAAGAAACCCGACCGGCTTGCCTTTCCCATCGCGCCGGGGGGTTATCACCAAGCGCGCACTAATGCGCCTGCCATCCTTGCGTACTCGTCCAATCACTCCTTCCCATTTGCCGTCGCGGAGGGCGGCCGCCATGATTTCGCGTGGCTTTCCGGTGGCGACGTCTTCTGGAGTGTGCAGAACCTCGGAGTTGAGCTTCCCAACAACTTCCTCGGCGGTGTATCCATACATTCGCCGGGCGCCCTCGTTCCAGAGGAGGATCTTTCCATCCAGATCCTTACCAATGAGGGAATACTCTGTCGAAGATTCGAGAATATTGCTGACGAATTCAACAGCTTGCTGTGCCGTCGCCAAGATGGAACTATCGAAGAGGTTCGACCTCATTACTCTCACCCCTATCTCATTCGTACCGACACGTCGGCAGCAAATATCGTGAGCGAGATCCCTTGCCCGTCGGAAAACAGGTCGGGCAGCCGATACTTTGCGACGTGAACCAATACACAACGTGTCGGCCCGCATGGGCCGCATATCACTGGAAGGGAGATTGAATTGTTACTGCGTTGCCCGTTCCCAAGAACCGCTCGTCCTACGGAGACCCTGCGTCTTGGGACGGCATCGCGGAGAGGTTGCTTCTTTATACCCCCGAGAGTCCTGGATAGCAAGAACCCCGTGCCTCCGTTGTCGAATCAGTTCACGCAGTGCCAAGGGAGATCCCCACCGTTGCGGATTAGCACGACCGCCATTCCCCATGAATCTTTCTGGTTCCACTTTGCAAAGAACGTATCGCGGCGATGGGTACTGGGACGTTTCTCCTCAGTTCTGCCAACGCCGGATGCAGGAGCACGCTTAAAAATAACGAACTGCCCTGGCGTTTCAATGATTCCCTTAGGAAGTAGCGGTCCTCAACGACCATAACGTTACGTACGTACGTTACGTCACGAGGACAGCCCCAAGGGTCTCTTAGAAGAGCACAGAATTCAAATCGAACCAAGATGGGATCGGTATTTTCGCCATGCATTCTGGGCAGGCGTGATCACGCGAGAAGCCTTTGAAACCGCGATTTGGTGTTCGCCAGTCAGAAAGGAACTGCAATGCGCCCGGAAAAACGTTCTCAAGCGGGTGATTCATCCCGCGTGCGAACGCCTCCAACTACCTAGGGTGGGCTGGCACGACTTGCGACACACGAGCGCGACTCTATTGCATGAACACGAGTCGTTGCGTGTGGCACAGGCGATCTTGGGACATTCGGACTTACAGACTACGCTCGCATACACGCATGTGCTTCCCGGAAGGCAACGAGAAGCCATGCAAAGGCTCGAAAACGAGATTCTGTTCCCAAGTGTTCCCAAGTCTGAAGAAAAGGCGGAGAGCAGAAATCGATAATCCAATAAGGAGAAAGCTATTTAAGTGGCGCGCCCTGAGAGACTCGAACTCCCGACCTTCTGGTTCGTAGCCAGA
>QHYN01000186.1 GCA_003224145.1 Acidobacteriota bacterium | reverse complement strand
CAGCACGCGGTCGACCTGATACGGTTTCATGGCGCGGTCTTCAAGAATCAGAATCGAGTCGGTCGTGTCCAATTCCCACCGTGTCCCAATCGTGGCCTCCACCAGCGTCATGCACCCACCTAAGACTTTTCCCATCGCTTGACCGGTCAGCACCGGCTCCCCTTTCAACCGCAACTTCCAGCCGCCTTCCGTTTTCCCAATCGCCTGCAGGAAAGAGCTTTCGTCGTAGCCCTTCGACGCGCCGGCACCCGCGTTGATTCCGGCCGCCACCATGGGCCCGTAGAACGTCACCCAGCCGCATGTTTGCCAAAGATAGATCTGCAGAGTCGTAAGATCGCTGAAGCCAATCACGCTTTTAAGCTTGCCGAGATTCTTTTCCAACTCGAATTCCAACAAATAATTGGACCCGTAGCCTCCTCGAAGCGCCATCAACCCGTCAATTTGTTCTGAATTGATGCCGGTCAGAAACCCGTTCATACGGTCCAGCGCCGGCCCCGAGAAATAACCCTCTGCTTTGCTATCTTGATTGGCAACTACTTCGAAGCCTTGCCTCCTCAATTCCGCAAGCCCAGCGATCATTTCGACGGAGTCCGCCGGTGACGCTGGAGCAAACACTCCCAGCCTTGATCCTCCGGCTAGCGATTTCGGTTTTCTTGGAGTTCCGTTGCTTCCGATCATTCGTGATAACCCTCAAGGGGCATTACTTCCGTGATCACGCCCTGGCGATTGAGCTGTGTGACAATTTTCTCCTGCTGGCCGTGGCTCACGTCCGATTCGAACTCAACAATCGAACTTCCACCCGCCATGGAGACGCGAAAGTGTTGCATGGGCACCTTCATGCCCGCCATCAACCGTTGCACTTCCGTAGCAACGCTTTCCGCCTGGCTCGTGGTGATCCGAAAAACCATGCGCCGGTATTTCAGATTAAAACGCTGTGCAAACCATCCCAGGCAGACGAGTCCAAAAAGCACCAGTGCCGTCGAATAGGTGGCAACCGCGTAAAGCCCTCCGCCGGCGGCCATGCCGATCGCCGCTTCCACAAATATTGTCGCTGCCGTGGTCATCCCAACCCTGCCGCCGGCCTCCCGCAGAATTGCTCCCGCGCCGAGAAAACCGATGCCCTGCACAATATTCGAAGCGATTCGTGTGCTCCCCGTGTCTCCCAATCGACGCGCGATCTCTCCTGAAAGAATAGTGAACAACGCCGTCGCCAGGCAGACAAAGAGGCTTGTACGGATGCCGGCTGGGCGCCGCCGCAGATCGCGTTCAACGCCGATGACCGCGCCCAGCGCCGCCGCTACCGTCAAGCGCAAGAATATTTCATGGAGAGAGAGCATAGCTCCAGCGTCCCATTGCCCGCCTGTGCGTGATTCTACCCATTTACAATTTGAATTGCGTCAATTTCGAAAAATGCCGTGCTCTGGCGTGTATCTCTTTGAGCTTCAAGTGCCGCAGCCGCTCCAATCCGAATCTCTCGACTGCAAAACTCCCCAGCAACGAACCGTAGACCATGGCGCGCCGCAACGAAGCATCGCTTCGATCCTTGCTGCCCGCGAGGTACCCCATGAAGCCCCCGGCAAAACTGTCGCCCGCCCCCGTGGGATCGTGGGGCTCTTCGAGTGGAAATGCCGGCACGCAAAATACTCCCCGCTTGTCCACCATCATGGCCCCGTATTCCCCGCGCTTGACCACCAGCGTCGTCGGGCCCATCTTGAAAATCTGCTTGGCCGCGCGCAGCAGGTTATGTTCATTCGAAAGCTCGCGCGTTTCCGAATCGTTGATCATTAAAATGTCGACGTGTTTCAGCGTCTCGCGCAGCTCCGCGTTGGTCCGTTCAATCCAGTAATTCATGGTGTCGAGCGCTGCCAGCTTCGGCCTTTTCTTGACCTGGTGCAGCACGTCCCGCTGCAGGTCCGGCGCGATATTGGCCAGAAACACGTATTCGGAGTCGCGGTATTTTTCAGGAAGGCGCGGCTTGAACTCCGCGAAGACGTTCAGCTCCGTTGCCAACGTCACGCGCTCGTTCAGGTTTTGCGAGTAGCGCCCGGCCCAGAAAAAAGTTTTGCCGGTGGCGCGCTCCAGGCCATCGATGTCAATGGTTCGCCCGTGAAAAATCTGGGCGTCCACTTCCGTGAAGTCTTCTCCGACGATCCCCACGAGGTTCACGTGCGTAAAAAAACTGGCGGCTACGGCAAAATAAGTTGCCGCACCGCCTAATGCGCGCTCCACTTTCCCATAAGGGCTTTCGAGGGCATCGAACGCAACGGATCCAACGACCAATAAGGACAATATTTTCTCCTAAGAGATATATTTCGCAAGGATTGCAGCCAACCGTTTCTTGGTTGCTTTCGGGACGATCTTTAAATCCGTAACCAAGGAGTGCTGCAATGCCGATGCGCACTTGCACGAACGGCCGGGGGGCAGCTCACGCACCGCAGTGCGCAATATCTTTTGCGCGTTCTCCGCATTCTGGTTCAGCGTCGCGATGATCTGCGCCGCCGTTACCGATTCGTGGTCCGGGTGCCAGCAGTCGTAATCGGTGATCATGGCGATCGTCGCGTAGCACAGTTCGGCCTCACGTGCCAGCTTGGCTTCCGTGACGTTGGTCATCCCAATCACGTCGAATCGCAATTGGCGATTTACTTCCGCCTCCGCGAGTGTCGAAAACTGCGGCCCTTCGATGCAGACGTATGTTCCGCTGCGATGCACCTTCACGGCCTCGTGCACGCAGGCATCCGCCAGAACGCCCGATAACTGGCCGCACGTGGGATGGGCAAAGGCCACATGGGCCACAATTCCTTCTCCAAAAAATGTCGAGGCGCGGCCTTTTGTCCTGTCGAAGAATTGGTCCGGCACAAGAAATTCTCCAGGACGAAGATCCTCTTTTAGAGAACCTACCGCGCTCACAGAAATCACGTGCTCTACCCCGAGCAATTTCATCGCATAGAGGTTCGCACGGTAATTGATCTCACTCGGCAAAATGCGGTGTCCGCGCCTATGCCTTGCCAGAAACGCAACGCGCTTCCCTTCCAGCATGCCGAGTACGAAAGCGTCCGATGGGTCCCCAAACGGCGTCTTTACTCGAATTTCACGCGTGTCCGTCAAGCCGCTCATCGTATAGAGACCGCTTCCGCCGATGATGCCGATGGCGGCCTGTGCTGCTTTTTCTTTGCCTTTTCGCTTCGCTGGCTTCTTTGCCCCCATTCTTTTCTCCTAACGCTCGAGTCCGCTGCGCTTTAGGATCTCGTTCACCGCGGTAAACGGATCCTTCTTTCGATCCGCTACTTCCCCCGCTAATTCGGCCAAGCGCGCTTCACCACCCGCGCCGCCGAGGGCGCGCTCCAGTAACCGCGATTCCAGCAACTCAACCAGGCGGTTTTTCCAATGCTCGACATGCTTTCGCTGCCGTTCACCGCTCGCCTCAAAATGTTTTCGGAATTTCCCGATCGCGGCAGTAAGCTCCTCGATTCCTTTGTTCTCCGTCGCCACCGTCCGCACCACGGTCGGATGCCAGCCGTCGCGTGGCATCACCAACGAAAGCATCGCCAGCAATTGCTGCTCGAGGCGATCCGCGCCTTCGCGGTCCGCTTTGTTCAACACAAAAATGTCTCCAATCTCCATTAACCCGGCCTTCATGTTCTGGATATCGTCACCGAGGCCGGGCACCATCACCACCAGCACGCAATCCGCTAGCCGGACGATCTCAATCTCATCCTGCCCGACGCCGACTGTCTCGATTAACACATGCTTTTTCCCCGCGGCATCCAGCAGCAGAGCCACCTCTGCCGTCGCGCGTGCCAGTCCGCCCAAAAATCCACGCGTGGCCATCGAGCGGATAAACGTGCCTGCATCCCCCGCGTGCCCTTGCATGCGAATCCGATCGCCCAGAATCGCCCCGCCCGAATACGGGCTCGTCGGATCCACGGCGATAACGCCGACTTGTTCCTGATTCTTGCGGTGAAAGGCCGCCAGGCGGTCCACTAACGTGCTCTTCCCTGTCCCGGGCGCGCCAGTCACTCCCGTCAAATACGCATGGCCGGTATGTGGAAACAGCAGGCGCAGCAACTCTTCCGCTTCGGGCGCATGATTCTCAATTGCGGTGATGGCCCGCGACACCGCGCGCACGTCGCCTGCGCGCACTTGCTCGGCCCATTTCTCAGTGGCCACAAGGGGCACGGTCATGCTTTTCCTGTGGAGCTTTTCGGGGAGCCGGAATGCACACGCCTATTATTTCTTACCAAGCAATTGCCGCGCAATGACGAGCCTCTGGATTTCGCTGGTGCCTTCCCCAATCGTGCAGAGCTTCACGTCGCGATAATATTTCTCCGCGGGGTAATCCTTGATGAATCCGTACCCGCCGTGAATCTGCACGCATTCATTCGCCACGCGCACTGCCACTTCGCTGGCGAACAGCTTCGCCATGCTCGATTCCCGCGTGAAGCGCACATTATTTTTGTCCGCCAGCCACGCCGCCTGATACACCAGCAGCCGCGCCGCTTCCACCTGCGTGGCCATGTCCGCCAGCTTGAATTGCACGGCTTGAAACTCGCTGATCGCCTGCCCAAACTGTTTCCGCTGCTTGGCGTACTTCGTCGCCGCTTCCAGCGCGCCCTGCGCCATCCCCAGGGCCAGCGCGGCGATTGAAATTCGCCCACCATCCAAAATCTTCAAGCTTCCTGTGAACCCTTCACCTTCTGGCCCCAGCAAATTCTCCTCTGGCACCCGGCAATCGCTGAAAATCACTTCCGACGTATCGCTTGCCCGCATCCCCAGCTTGTTTTCTTTCTTCCCTGGTTTAAATCCCGGCACCCCTTTTTCCAGGATGAACGCGCTGATCCCATGCGATCCTTTCGATCTGTCCGTCACCGCCATCGCCACGCAATAATCGGCGTAACGCCCGTTCGTGGTGAAGGTCTTCGAGCCATTGAGCACCCACTGCTTCCCATTGCGCACCGCCGTCGTTCGCGTACCGCCCGCGTCCGACCCAGCCTCCGGCTCCGTCAACGACCACGCGCCAATGGCCTTCCCCGAAGCCAACGGCACAAGAAACTTCTTTTTCTGCGCTTCCGTACCAAACTTAAAAATGTGATTGGAACACAGCGAATTGTGCGCCGCGACGATTAAGCCCACCGAACCATCGACTCGTGCCAGTTCTTCAATCGCCAGGGCGTATTCGATGTACCCCAGCCCCGCGCCACCATATTGTTCCGGAAAAATAACGCCCAGAAGCCCCATCTCCGCCAGCTTGGGCATGATCTCCATGGGGAAATGGGAAGCCTCGTCCCACTCCATCACGTGCGGCGCTATCTCCCCTTCCGCAAATTCGCACACGCTCCGGCGCAGTTGTTGCTGTTCTTCGGTAAAGTTGAATTCCACGGTGTCCTCAGTAGCCTATGGACTTTGGCTATGGCCAACCAAAGTTTCTCTTATGCTTTAATTTTACACGATTGCGGCTACCACCCCACCGGGTAATGATTCGCTTTGTTTTGTTCGTCAAGCCAGACCTTCAGCGGGGCAAAATAGTCCGCCAGCGCCGTGGCATCCATCTGCTTGTCCCCCGTCAACACTTCCAGCGCCTCCGGCCACGGCTTGCTTTGCCCCAGCGACAGCATCTTGTTCAAGCTATCTCCCGCCGCCTTGTTCCCGTAAATCGAGCAGCGATGCAATGGCCCATGAATTCCGGCCTGCCGGCAAAGCGCACGATGAAACTGGAATTGCAAAATGCGCGCCAGGAAATACCGCGCATAAGGAACATTTCCCGGCACGTGATATTTCGCACCCGGATCAAAATCCGCTTCCGTCCTTTCCACCGGCGGCGCGATTCCCTGATATTTCCTCCGCAGCTCCCACCACTCTTTGGTGTATGCCTCAGGCTTTACCTGGCCCGCGAAGACTTCCCAGCGCCACTTATCCACGAGCAGTCCGAATGGCAGGAAGGCCACCTTCTCCAGGGCCTGCTGCAACAGATAATCAATGTCTCCCGTCGCGGGCGGCACCGCGTCAATCAGCTCAATCTTTTTCAGATATTCGGGCGTGACCGAAAGCGCAATCGTGTCTCCCACCGCTTCGTGAAACCCGTCATTTGCGCTGCCCTGGAAAAGCGGCGGCTGTGTCATGTACGCGCGCTGATAAAAATTGTGCCCTAGTTCGTGGTGGATGGTCCGAAAGTCCTCTTCCCGGGTCTGAATGCACATCTTGATGCGCAGGTCCTCTTTCGAATCCACGTCCCACGCGCTCGCGTGGCAGACCACGTCCCGATCCGCTGGCTTGGTGAAGAGCGATCGTTCCCAAAACGTCTTCGGCAGGGGCGCAAATCCCAATGACACGAAGAAATTTTCGCCGTATTTCACCATGCCCCGCGCGTCGGTCTTCCGTTCCTGCAGAATCGTCGTCAAATCGTAGCTCTGCGGCGGTTTCGGCGAATCCATCAGTGCATAGACGTTGTTCCACTCCTGGCTCCAGATGTTGCCCAACAAGTGCGCGGGTATCGGCCCGCTCTCTGGAACCAGTGCGCTTCCGTATTTTTTCCGCAACTGCCCGCGCACATAGGCATGCAGCGATAGATACAACGGCTTCAACTGCTCCCACAGCCGATCCTCCTCCTTCGCAAACTCATCCGGCGGCATATCGTAATTCGAACGCCACAGCGCTCCCACGTCCGTATGTCCCAACTCGCGCGCACCCGCGTTTCCCAGTTCCACCATCCTCGTGTAGCGCTGCCGCATCGGCGCGCCAATGGCATGCCAGCCAATCCATGCGCGTTTCAACTCCTCCGGATCGCGGCTCTCGGCCATGAGTTTCTCCACTGCCGTCACGTCCAGACATTTTCCCTTCTCTCCTTCTGGACACCACTTTCCTTTGCCGTAGTCCCCGTCCAGGGACGCCAATATCTGCGCCAGCTCCTTTTGTGCCTTGGGATCATCCGGTGCGGGAAATCCCGCCGCCAATTCCAGCAGCAGCCGTTTTCGCCCAAGTTCCGTCGGCAACTTCAGCCCGTCGAATCGGTGCGCCTCTTTCGCGTACTTCGTGCTCGCCGTATTCACCACCTCGCCTGCTTCCGCGGCAATCTGCTCCGTATCGTCGGTAATGAAGTTTTCCTGTACCCACCCTGCTCGCGAAGCCTTTACGCTCAGGTCAAAAAGCTGTTTCTCCGCGTCCTCGATAAATTTCTGCGCTTCCGCAGCCGTCGGTGCCGCTTTCTTTGCGCCGTCGTTCGCTGCCGGCGGCTTTTGAGCGCCTGCAATCCGAACAAAAAACAAGCACGTAAATGCACAGACAAAAAGAATCTGAGGACTCATGCCATTCCTTTTCATGCTCCCGCCTTTTGTGCCTTGGTCACCACTTCCTTGAGCACCGCTAGCGCTTTTTCACATCCCGCCCGGTCCACGTCGCAATGCGTTACAAGGCGCACGGAGTAAAGCGCCGTGTCTTGCGCCCACACGCCGTGCACGTGCACCGCGTCGCAAAGTTCCACCGCCGTCATCCCGGCTCTTGAACAATCAAAAATCACAATGTTCGACCTCACCTTCTTCGGATCGATTCGCAACCCCGGAATCTCCGCAATGCCTTCCGCCAGCCGCTTCGCGTTTTCATGATCGATATGCAGCCGCCCGGGCGACTTCTCCAATGCAATTAACCCCGCTGCCGCGATCACTCCTGCCTGCCGCATGCCCCCGCCGAACATCTTCCGGTACATTCGCGCCTTCTCTATGAACGCCTTCGTGCCCACCATCATCGACCCCACGGGAGCGCCTAACCCCTTGGACAAGCAGAACATCACCGAATCTGCTCCCTTGGTCATCGGCGCGACGTTTTCTCCCAGCGTCGCAGCCGCATTGAAGATCCGCGCTCCATCCAGGTGCACCTTCAAGCCGGCCGCATGCGCGTGCTCGCAAATCTCATCCACGCGCTCGGTTGGATAGACGGTGCCGCCTGCCATATTGTTTGTATTTTCCAGGCAGATCAGCGCCGTCTGCGAATCGTAATAAATCTTCGGCCGGATGACCGCCTCAATCTCCTTCCAAGTCAGAATCCCGTCTTCCCCGCGCGCCACTCGCGGCATGCACCCGGCAATCGCCGACATGGATGCCAGTTCGTATAGATTCACGTGGCTGCGCTCCTCGCAAATCACCTCGTTGCCATGATGCGTCCAGGTTTTGATGGAAATGAGGTTGCCCATGCATCCTGTCGGAACGAACAGCGCCGCTTCCTTTCCAAAGAGCTCGGCTGCGCGCTTCTCCAGATGGTTGACTGTGGGATCTTCCCCGTAAACGTCGTCGCCCACCTCGGCTTCCGCCATCGCCCGCCGCATTTCCCCCGTTGGCCGCGTCACCGTGTCGCTCCGTAGATCGACCACGCCCTCCAGAGGCATGCGCATCTCTTCCAACTCATCTGGATCCGCTCGCTGATTCCCTTTCGCCACCGTATAACTCATTTTCTCCTCTTCTCTGTGCCCTCTGAGTCCTCTTGCGTTCTCTGTATTGCTTCTTTATCTCATCAGTTCCACAAACACTTCATTCGAAACGCTCAATTTCTCTTGTGCGAGCCGCACCACACTTCCCTCTCGCTCCACCAATCCCGCCGAAGTTAGTGGTTCGAATCGCCCCGCCAGCGGCACCCCATACTCTCTCTCAATCCGCTCCACATCAATTCCGTCCAACTGCCGCAATCCCAGAAACAATTCTTCTTCAAGCGCCATTTCCGCCGTCACCGCCTCCAATTGTTCCACCGGCAATCGCCCACTTTCGAGGGCACTTACATACGCGGCCGCGTCATGCGCATTCGCCCACCGTTGCGTTCCGGAGAACGAATGTGCTCCCGCACCAAATCCCAGATACGGCTCGCGTCTCCAGTATTTCACGTTGTGCTTCGATTCGAATCCCGGCTTCGCCCAATTCGAAATCTCATAGTGGTGATATCCCACTGCTCGCAACGCTGCTTGTGCCATCTCATAAAACTCCGCCATTTCATCTTCGCTCGGCACCGCTCCCGCGTTGTACCGCGCTCCCCCCGCCAGCAACTCCTTCCCCAGCCGGCTTCCCTCATCAACTTCCAGCAGATACACCGAAACGTGCTCCGGCGCGAGCGCTGTCAATTCCTCCAGCGACTGTCTCCAGCTCTCTCTCGTCTGGTGTGGCAAGCCTGCAATCAAATCGAAGCTGATATTTCGAATTCCCGCTTCACGCAAAATCGGTGCCGCGCGGTAGACATCCGCCCTCCGGTGCACCCTCCCTGCCGCCGCCAATTCCTGGTCGGAAAACGATTGCACTCCAAAACTCACGCGGTT
>QHYN01000349.1 GCA_003224145.1 Acidobacteriota bacterium | reverse complement strand
TGACGTGGCGCTCAACGGTTGTAGGGCTCTTGCCACAATCGGCAAAGCTGCAACCTCAAAAGACCTTTATCTAACGAGTCGACTGGTTGTGACAGCCCTGCAAAAGATCTCTTCCGCCGGCACAGTCCAAAATAAGCCGTTTCTAGTCCACGAGGCGGTAAAAGCTATTTCCGAGATGGCCGGTGTCGCGATTTACGCCAAGCTGGCAGGCACAAACACTATCGATTATGCACTGGATATTCTTAGACAGATAGCTATCCAGGAGGTTAGTATCCCGAGAGGAGGACTCGGGGGCACGCTCGACATTCAAATGGCCCTTGGCCCTTTTCTCAACCCAGGAGAAGAGACGTCAATAGCACGACTACAGAATTTCGCGATTAACGAGCTTATGACCAAAGACAAAGAGGCTGAGGCTACGGTTATCACTCTGGTTTCCAGTACCGTTGAAGAACTAAACCGTCATCTATGGCGATTCTTTGCTGATATTGGGTCAGCTGCCGCTGCCACTGAATCTTTTGCCCTCCACTTTGTAAACGAGAGTATCTCGGTCATCGCCAACCAGATGCTCAGCCTCTGGTTCGCCCTCCGAGAACACGAGATTGCAGGAATGGACTCCTGGCAGATGAACTCGTTTCGCGAGAAGCTCTTGCACGAACTTACGTGGATCGTTACCGCCGTGCATTGGCGAATCTATGATAAGCTGCCGAGTCCCGCACAGACGACCACCGTGTGGGAATTCTTCACGATACTCTCTCAGATCGGTATACGGTGCGCAGATATAGGCCTTGAGGAGCAAGCAATAGGAGTCATCCGCCAGTTACTTTCTATTTCGAAGAAATCCATAGAGAAGCAACCTGAACACGGTTATGGTCCGCCCCGAATCGCGGAACATATTGCCAGGATCGGAATAATTGCTCAAAAGGATAAGCGAGCATCAATTTTCCAAGCCGCAATACAGGCGCTGAAGGAATTTCAACAGACTTATCTCGAGTGGGTGAAGAATGCAGAGAGCTTACGAGAACGCCTATTTATCGAGATTCGAGAGCTTACTCGTCGGCACGCTGAGGGCGATTTCATGCTCGACCCGAATGAGGCCTCTTTCTTCAGAAAACTTAGCCGTGGCGATGCTGAGCGGTTTCTTGAGGCTTTAGAAGCAGAAATGAATCGCCAATGATGTCTGGTGACCGAACGGCCGGGCCAGGTGTCGGTTTCGCACTTGGGGGTTTTGACCTTGCTTTTGTCCTTTGTCTTGCGTCCCCCGAACCATTCACCCCGCTTTTCTTGCCATTCAAACCTCAATTCCCCCCGCCCCGCTTCATTCCAAATTCTTACTTTCGACCTTTAACTGCGGACTGTCGGCCTTCCCCTGCATGCTCTACCCCTGTGTTTTCTTTCTCTTACGCACCCGTTCGAACGGTTCCGCAACTTGTTCAAAGAGAATACTTTATTTTTACTTGACAGACATTATAATTCGCGCTATCATGGGTCGTGAATTTTCACCCTGAGTTTCGCCGAAGGGCTCGACTCCGCTCCCGCCGCCCCGTACCGCAAGCCTCCTCCCCGCGGCATCTCTCGTGCTCTGCCCACTCTGCGTTCTCTGTGATCTCTGTGTTGAATCCTTTTTTTTTTTCGACCTTCACCTTTCGACCTTCGACCTCGCCGTCCGCCCAAGTCCTTTAGCTGCAACCGTTATGGATCTCCCCGCAAGTGTTGCAAACAAAAGACTTACGGCCTGTCTAAGCCCTTTAGATGCAACACTTACAAAAAACAAGGGGGAGGGTGTCGATTCTGCCCCTTCTCTTCAACATTCTAACGTTCCAACGTTCAGACGGTTCCTCCATCTATCCCCTTTCTTTTCACATTCTTGCGCACTCTCTTGCGCCACGGGCGCTTTGCAACTCTTTGGGAATCAATTCGTTGCGCACTCTTTCCATCATCACGGGGGTGTACGCCCTCTCTTCGTCCTCCAGAGTTCCGTATACTCTTCCAAGTTCCGTATCCCGCAACCCCTTTGTTTGCCACTCTTACGAAAACTGCCGGGGTAGTATGGGTTCTAGCAGAAATCTCCTCAAGAAAAGCTCGGAGTCCTTCCCATTCTGGAACTCTGCACTCGTCACTCGTCGCGAGCCGCCAGTACACGGGTTACTTCCTTGCAGCCTGTCCCTGCAAATTGGCACCTTTGTTTTCAACCGCTTCCACGATGGTCCTCCCGCAATCTCTTTCTTTTCAAACTTTTGCATCTGTGCCCGGGGGTGTACCCCTCCCAACTCCAAAATGCACCTTCCACTCCACTTCTCCAGTCCTCTCCGGGCCATCTACCTTGGTGCTCTGCATCCAGCGCAGCCGCGTGCGGAGATTCCCGCTCTTCCGCTTTCAACTTTCGACTTTCGACCTGTTTCGCAGCCTTGGGCTGCTCTCCTCAAACGCCGGAGATTCGACCCGGCGCAAGGAGCTTTTCTCCTCTCCCACGGGTCACCAAACGCAGTGCCGGTCCGCTGCAAGGGAGAACACCCCGTCCGTTCTACTCGTATCTTCGAGTGGAGGCATCCCCTGCCGGCCGAACCCGGGTGCACAGACTTATGCGTAGACGGCTGATCCGCATCGCCTTGATCCTGTTGCTCTTCCCGCCGCTTCTGGCGGCGGTCGGGGGCTGGCTGGTCGCGCCCGGCTTCCTCACACCCATCCGCCGAGAACTCACGCCCGATCTCATCCGCGAAGCGGACACTTCCTTCGCCGTCACCCGCTCGCAACGCCAGGAATTCGACGTTCGGGCCCCCGACGGCGTTCTCCTCCGCGGCTGGAGCGTCACTCCGCCCCAGCCCAACGGCTCTTGGGTGTTGCTCTTCCACGGCGTGGCTGACAACCGCGTTGGGGTCATCGGCCAGTCCGAATTTCTTCTCCGCGCCGGCTACAGCGTCATCATGATGGACGCCCGCGCCCACGGCGCCAGCGCAGGCCCTATCGCCACCGACGGCTGGCTCGAACGCAACGATACCCGCGCCATCATCGACACGCTGTTTGCCTCTCACGTGGGCCCCTGCTTTGGCGGCCCCGCAGTGGATCTACCCGGGCCGCCTCGATGTGGGCCGTTTCACATTTTTGCCCTCGGGGAATCCATGGGCGGGGGCATCGCGCTGCAATCTGCGGGCGCCGATCCGCGCATCGAAGCGGTCGTCGCCGAATCTTCCTTCGCCAATCTCCGCGAAGCCTCCTATGACTATGCCGGACTTCGCCAATATCCCTGGCTCGGCAAGACGCTCCTTTCCCCGTTCACCTGGACGCTGCTCTATCGCGGAGAAAAGCTCAGCGGCCTTCCCGTCGCGGAAGTTTCACCGGTCAAAGCGGTCGCTTCGCGCGCCTTTCCCGTTCTCTTGATTTGTGATGAGAAAGATGTCGAGCTTCCCTGCCGCCATTCGGAAATGATTTACGCCGCCGCCCGCGGCCCCAAGCAGCTCTGGAGAGTTCCGGGCGCCTTTCACTCCGCAGCACACGGCTTCCAGCCCGAGGAATTCAAGCGTCGCGTTCTCTCCTTTTTCGCCACCTACGCAACGCTCCCACTCCCACCGCGACTCCTCGCGCCACGCCCGCTTCGTCCTCCACGTTACCTTCGCCCGCGGCTGCCTTCCCCGAAGCGGCTGACGTTTCTTCGGCTTCGCCAGCTTTCTGTTCTTCGCCGCGTCCGCGGGGGCCGCTCCGGCCCCTGGCAAAAGTTGAAAGTCAAAAGTCCCGGCCGAGTCGGGTTCTCGATTGAAAGTTGAAGGTTGAGAGTGAACCCAGGAGAGGAACAATCTAACGCAGAGACGCAGAGAACACAGAGCAGGCGCGGAGAGAACAAAAGAAGGAACTGGCCCGCGGCGCGTGAGTGGAAAATTGAAATTGGAAAATCAAAATTGGAAAATCGAAAAAAAGAAGGAGATTTTCCAGTTTCCGTTTTGTTCAGGGCACGGGATGCTGCCGCGCTTCCCATTCCTGGCTCAACCGCCGCACCGTTTCCCGCAACCGCACCGCCAGCGCAGCAATCGTCTCCAGCCGTTGTTCTCCTCCCTGGGGAATCTGGCCGTCGTTTTTTCGGTGGATCTCCGCGAGCAACAGTTCCGCGTTTCCCAGGATTCCGGTCAGCGGGTTATTCAGTTCGTGCCGCAGCACTTCTCCGAAGTCTTCGTCTCCGTCGCCGAAGGGTTCCGCCGCGTTGGCAACTCTCTCGCGTGCCTGTCGCAACCGCCGCTCAATCATGCGCAGCGCCGTCTTCAGAGATTCTCCCTCTCGCGCCACGAAGTCCACCGCGTCCGCATCGATCAGGCCGGACAACTCCTCGCGCTTCTCCGCCGATCCGATCACCACCACCGGCGCGTGAACCGCCAGCGGCGCGACCACCGCCTCCAGCGACGGCGCCCGCCCCTGTGGCCCGCCGGATGGAGCGGCAACCGCGTCTTCTTCGAGAAGAATCACAGCGGGGAAATCTTCTTCGAGAATGCGGCGGGCCGCGTCGACGCTGCTCACCGCGGTCACGCGCACTTGCTCGGCATTTAAGCTGAACTCTCGCCGCAGCGCGGCGCAGAATCCCGCGTCATTGCTCACCAGCAATACGGTTTGTTCCCGGTTTCCCATGGTTCATCCATTCCTTGCTGCGTTTTTCCTGGACACTGCGGCCGCCGCGGATTCCGGCCGGGCCTGCATGTGCA
>QHYN01000348.1 GCA_003224145.1 Acidobacteriota bacterium | reverse complement strand
ACTGCAGAGCCATCGGCGTCAATCACGCCAACCACGGTTTGAATCGGCACCGTTTGTCCCTCTCCGACTTTAATCTCCTTCAGCACGCCGGCCGACGGAGACGGGATCTCCGCGTCCACTTTGTCCGTGGAGATTTCGAAAAGCGGCTCATCGCGCTCCACCTTGTCGCCCGGCTTTTTCAGCCACTTGGTGATGGTGCCTTCGAAAATGCTCTCGCCCATCTGAGGCATTACAATGTCCACAGCCATGATCGCTCTCCTCTGTCCATCCTAATACCGTGCCAATTCCTTGGCGGCGGCAAACACCTTTTTCGCGTTGGGCAGAAAATGCTCTTCCAGCGTTGGCGCGTAAGGCACTGGCGTATCCAGCGCGGTCACCCGCACCAAGGGCCCATCGAGATCGTCGAACGCCTTCTCGAAAAGGATCGCCGCAATTTCTCCTGCGATTCCGCCTGTCTTCGTGTCTTCATGCACTATCAGGCATTTATTTGTTTTTTTCACGGAATGTAAAATCGTTTCTTCATCCAGCGGCAAGAGTGTGCGCAAATCGATCACTTCCGCTTGGATGCCTTCCTTCGCCAGCGCGTCTGCGGCTTCGAGCGAAGTGTGCATCATCGCCGCGTAGGAAAGAATCGTCAGGTGCCGTCCCTCGCGGCGAACCACGGCCTTGCCGATCGGGACCGTATAGTCCCCCGCGGGGACCTCTCCTTTGATGCGCCGGTAGAGGAATTTGTGCTCAAAAAACAACACCGGGTTGTTATCCCGCACCGCGGCCTTCAGCAGTCCTTTCGCATCATAGGGCGTCGAGGGGTAAATCACCTTCAGCCCCGGCGTATGCACGAAATACATCTCCGGATTTGCCGAATGAAAGGGCCCGCCGTGCACGCCGCCGCCCGATGGCCCGCGGATGACCATGGGTGCTGGAGCGTTCCACAAATAGTGGCCCTTCGCCACGAAATTCGTAATCTGATTGAAAGCGCAAACGATGAAATCGATGAACTGCATCTCACAAATCGGCCGCAGACCCAGGTAGCTCATTCCGCAGGCCGCGCCGATGATGGCGCTTTCGCTGATGGGCGTGTCGATCACACGCTCCCAGCCAAAGCGCTCGAGCAGCCCTTCGCTGGTCTTGAACGCGCCGCCGTACACGCCGACATCCTCGCCAATCAATAGCACCGTGGGGTCGCGCTCCATTTCCTCGAACATGGCTTGCCGGATGGCTTCCAGGAATGTAATTTGCGCTGCGCTCGGCGTATGGCCGTTCCCGGCAGAGCCATTGGTCTTCGCCATGGCTACCTCCGCGCCTTTCTGGAAGAGCTAGCCGTTGCAGCCTTTGCCGTTTTCTTGAGCACGCTCTTTCCTGGCGGCTTCGCCGTGGCTTTGCCTGCGCGACCGTTATTTGACTCTCTCGCGGGCTTCGCCGGCGCAGCCTGCGTCTCTCCGAAGTGAATCGGAGCGTTCGCGCCACCGGAACCCTTGCCCGAGCCAAATCCCGCAACCGTCCACACCGCCTTCACGCTGGATTTCGGAGGCGTCACTTCGGAGATGGGCCGTTCCCACTTGGCGCGAATCTTGTGGCACTCATCACCGGTGCAGTAAACGCCTTCTTCCGCGAGTTCCGCCGGCGGCATCGGCGACTTTTCCGCAAATTCCCGCTCCGCGGCAAGCAGGCTGTCGAGTTTCTCCTCGATCTCCCTCTTGCCCTTGGCGTCCAGAAGCTTTTCAGCCGTCAAAAACTTTTCGTACAGCGCAATGGGATCTCGCGCTTCCCAATACGCGCGCATCTCTTTGGGCACGTATTCCGCGGGATCGTGCTGCGCGTGGCCCAGCCGGCGAAAAGTCTTGGCCTCGATCAAAATGGGCCCTTCGCCGGCACGTGCCCGCTCCACGGCTTCTTTCGCCGTGGAGTAGACTGCGACCACGTCGTTGCCCTCCACGATGTAACTTTCTATACCGTAAGCTTTGGCGCGATCCGCCAGGTTCTCCAGTGGCACCTGCTTGCGCACCGGCGTGGAGTAAGCCCACAAATTGTTTTCCAGAATTAAGACGAACGGAGCTTTCTGCGTAGCTGCGAAATTCAATCCCTCGTGAAAGACGCCGGTCGAGCTGCCCCCATCGCCGATCCAGGTCATGGCCACAATCTCTTGACCCAGGTAACGCCCGGCCAGGGCCACGCCGGTCATCACCGGAATCAAATCGCCCAGCATGGAAATCGGTGAAACGATGTGAAGATTGTCCAGGTCGCCAAAGTGGCTCGTGCCGTCTTTGCCTTTGGTGGGCGAATCGTACTTGGCCATGTGCTGCATGAAAATGTCGCGCGGTGGCACACCTTTCACCAGAAGCGCCCCGATGTTGCGGATCATCGGCGCTATCCAGTCCTTCTTTTCCAACGCGTAGGCGGTACCGACAGAAATCGCTTCCTGTCCGAGACTGGAATAAAGCCCGCCGACAATCTTGTTTTGCCGGAAGAGCTT
>QHYN01000347.1 GCA_003224145.1 Acidobacteriota bacterium | reverse complement strand
TTGTCGGCATTCCCAAAACCATGGACAACGACGTCCCGGGTACCGATTACTGCATCGGCTTCAGCACTTGCATCACGCGAACCATTCAGCTCACCAACAGTCTGCGTACTTCCGCTGGTTCCCATGAACGATTCATGGTTCTCGAAGTGTTCGGCCGCTACGCCGGCTTTACCGCCATGCTTCCCACGATGGCCGGCGCCGCCAATCGCTGCGTCATCCCCGAACACAAATTCAATATCGAACGGCTCACCGAGCTGCTTAGCGCCGACCGCAAACGCAATCCCAGCCACTATTCGACTGTTTTGGTCTCCGAAGGTGCTATGTTCGAAGGCGGCGAAATGGTTTTCGAAAAGGAAGCCGCCGATGCGTTTGGTCACAAAAAACTGGGTGGCATCGGCGATCTCGTCTCCGAAGAGCTCACCCACATTTCGCCCAAGTACAACAACGGCAAGAAAATCGAGGTCATCAACCAGAAGCTAGGTTACCTCGTACGCTGTGGCGATCCTGACGCGATCGATTCCATCGTTCCCATGGCTTACGGCAATCTCGCGCTCGATCTCATTCTCGGCAAAATTCACGGCCGCCTGGTCGTTCTGAAAAACGGCCGCTACGACAACATGCCCATCGACACCGTCACCTCCACGAAAAAGGTCGTCAACATCAAGGAGCACTACAGCACCGAGCGTCTTCGCCCGCATTACGCCAGCTTCGAAATGAGGCCGCTCTTCATCATGACCAGCGAAATGGGCTGATTCATCGCGCAAATCCAAATCTCTCCCCGGATTCTCTTCTTCGGGCGTGCTCTCACCTCCGCCGGTCTCTCTTGCCAACTTCCCCTGACCGTATATGATGTTTTCAATTTTTCCGAATGGAAGATGTCGAGGAGGCGTTATCCACGTACTCGGAATTGACGTTGGCACTGGCGGCACGCGCGCCATCGTGATTGATCACAGCGGCCGCGCCGTCTCTTCCGCCACCGAAGATCACCAGCCCTTCGCTTCTCCGCACATCGGCTGGGCCGAGCAGCATCCCGAAGACTGGTGGCGCGCCGCCTGCCTCGCCGTTCGCAAAGCGCTCGGCAGCGCGAATCTCACCGGCAAAGACATCGCGTGCGTGGGTTTCTCAGGCCAAATGCACGGCGCAGTCCTTCTTGACCAAAAAGGGAGTGTCGTTCGCCCCGCGCTCATATGGTGTGACGTTCGCACGGAAAAACAATGCCGTGATCTCGCCCGCGCTCTTGGCTTGCAGCGGCTGATCCAACTCACCTGCAATCCTGCCTTGCCGAACTTCACACTCACGAAAGTCCTTTGGGTTCGCGAGAACGAACCCGAAAACTGGAACCGCGTTCGCTACCTCTTGCTTCCCAAGGACTACGTTCGCTTCCGCCTCACCGGTGAGCGCGCCACGGACATGGCTGACGCTTCCGGCACTCTGCTCCTTGACGTCGCCCACCGCCGCTGGTCGCAGGAAATGCTGGACGCCGCCGCCCTCGACGAAAGCCTCTTGCCCGCGGTCTACGAGTCTCCCGACCTCTGTGCAAAAATTTCGGAACGGGGCGCGGCCGAATCGGGGCTCGCTGCCGGCACTCCTGTCGTCGCGGGAGCAGGCGATCAAGCCGCCGGCGCCGTCGGCATGGGCATCGTCTCTCCCGGCACCGTCAGCGCCACCATCGGCACCTCCGGGGTCGTCTTCGCTGCCACCGATCGTCCCGCGCTCGATCCTCGCGGGCGCGTCCACACGTTTTGTCACGCCATTCCCGGCCGCTGGCACGTCATGGGCGTGACGCAAGCGGCTGGCCTTTCGTTGCGCTGGTTCCGCGACACCTTCACCGTCAATTCCAGCGGCGCGCCCGAATCCTACGATCGCCTCACTGCTGAAGCCACCAAAATTCCTCCCGGCTCCGACGGCCTTCTGTGGACTCCGTATCTCATGGGCGAGCGTACTCCTCATCTCGACGGCAGCGCTCGCGCCGCGCTTGTCGGCCTCACTGCTTCGCACACGCGCGGGCACATTGTTCGCGCCATTCTCGAAGGCGTGGCCTTCAGTCTCCGCGATACCTTCACTCTCTTCCAGGAGATGAATGTCCCCATTGACACCATCCGCCTCGGCGGCGGTGGCGCGCGCGCTCCCCTTTGGCGTCAGATTCAAGCCGACGTCTACGGCCATTCCGTCGAACTCGTCGCAGCCGAGGAAGGTGCTGCTTACGGTGCGGCCCTTCTCGCCGCCGTCGGTG
>QHYN01000262.1 GCA_003224145.1 Acidobacteriota bacterium | reverse complement strand
TCGCTCACTGAAACCTCCCTCATTCTCGCATCTGGGTAGAACGCAACCGTGTGCGGGGGATTATGCCGCAGGCAAGCGAGGCGGGGAAGAGAGAATCCATGCGGTGACCGAAGGCGCGCTTGTCCCCCGGGGGATGAGCGTAACACTGCGGCGCTGATTCCGGCGGCCCACTGAAGCTGTTCTCATTGTTTCGATGGTGAATCCTTGACCAGTGTCTTGACTGACCAGACCGCGTCCGCGCGACCGATCAAGAATGCAACAAAGCAAAGAGCAAAGACGGAATGGCTGAGGCTCGCACCGAAATATTGCCAAAACGGCGCTGCCGTGCCGGGATAGTCAGAAGAAACAAGCAGCGTGAGCATGTAGATGAGTCCGCCAACGCTCGCAGAGCGCACGAGGATACCGAAAATGAGCGCGATTCCGATGGCGAGCTCCCCGTAGGCCACCAGAAAGGCGATCGGTGTTGCGTGCGCCAGCACGAAGCCGCGAAGCACCGGGGCCATGAAGGGGTAGGCTCCTCCTTCGAGAAATTTGTTGATCCAGAACTGGAAACCGCCATGAAGAGTGAATTGCGTGCCGAAGACCTTGTATTCGCCGAAGATCAGAAACAGGATTCCAACGCCAATGCGAAGCGCCGCGAGAGCGCGGGAATTCAAGTCGGTTGCGGACGGTTGTGCCTGCATGAGTCAGGATAAACCTCAGCCGAGTTTGGAGAGGCGGTCGCGCACGCGATCGCTTAACGCCTTGCCGTCAACGGTCTTTCCTTGCAGCGCGGACTTTGCCGCCTTCACGACTGCCCCCATCTGCTTGATGGAACTTGCGCCGGTTTCGGAAATCGCTTTCGTGATGGCGGCGTCCATTTCCGCTTCGCTCGCGCCTGCAGGGAGATACGACTCAATGATGGCAAGCTCTTTTGTTTCTTTTTCGGCGAGTTCCGGACGGTTGCCCTTGGTGAATTGGTCGATGGATTCCTTGCGTTGTTTTACGAGAGTTTGCAGGACCTGAATGCTTTCCGGTTCATCGAGGGTCCGTATTTTTTCGACTTCTTTGTGTTTAATGGCCGCTTTTATTCCGCGCAGCACACTCAAGCGCAATTCGTCCTTGGCGCGCATGGCCTCGACCAGGTGTTTCTGAATTGTTTCGGAAAGATTCATTGCCGGCTCCTCAGGCCATTGAATATAGCAGAGGAAAATGGGCGGCGAGAGCGGATTGTCACCGCTCGACAATTTCCGGTAGTCGCGCCGCATGGCGAACAAATTTCTTCTGCGAATTGACAGAGCACGGATGACTCGCTACTTTTGATTTCTTACACAGCGCGCCGAAATACGCGCGCGTGTTCCCGCTGATCGCGCGGAGCAAGGCCGAAGCCGAAATTCGTGGAACACCCGGCAGACTCGAAGAGGTCGAATGAAAGTCATCGTAGCGGACAAAATCAGTGAGCGCGGGTTGCGATTGCTGAAGGAACAGCCGGGCTGGAACACGGTGTTGACAACGAATGAGACGCTCGAGACAGAAATTGCCGATGCCGATGCCTTGATCGTGCGCAGCGCAACGAAAGTAAGCGCGGAATTGCTTGACAAAGCCCCGAAGTTGCGCGCGGTGGGCCGCGCCGGGGTGGGCGTGGACAATATTGACTTGGAAGCAGCCACAAAACGCGGCGTGCTGGTGATGAGCACGCCGGGTGGAAACGCGGTGAGCGTGGCGGAGCATACCTTTGCTTTGCTCTTGTCGCTGGCGCGGCAAGTGCCGCGGCTGGACAAGGCCATTCACGAAGGGCGCTGGGAGAAGTCCTCTGCCGCGGGAACGGAAGTTCGCGGAAAGACGCTGGGCTTGATCGGACTGGGACGCATCGGCAGCGAAGTGGCCGTGCGCGCGCGGGCGTTTGACATGCGCGTGCTGGCCTACGATCCGTTTATCAGCGAAGCGGCGGCGCGCGAAATGTCGGTGGAGCTGGTGGCACTCGAGAAGCTGCTGGCGGAGAGCGATTTCGTTTCGCTGCACACGGCGCTGAGCCCGGCGACGCAGAATCTGATCAGCGCGAGAACTATCCAGAAGGTGAAGAGGGGCGCACGCATCATCAACACGGCGCGCGGAGAACTCATTGACGAAGCCGCGCTCGCCGAAGCGCTGAAGAGCGGGCAACTCGCAGGGGCGGCGGTCGATGTGTTTGCAGAAGAGCCGCCGAAAAATTCCCCGCTCACCCGATTGCCAAACGTGATCGCCACACCGCATGTGGCCGGCTCGACAGCGGAAGCGCAAGAAGAAGTTGGCACACAAGTGGCGGTCCAGATCAAGGACTACCTGGCGGAAGGAATCATCCGCAACGCGGTGAATCTGCCGGCGCTTTCCGCGGATCAGTACCGGCGCGTGCGGCCCTATTTGGAATTGGCGGAGCGACTCGGGTCGCTGGTCTCGCAAGCCGCGGCTTCGCGGCCAGCACGCATTCGCATTCGCTATGCGGGCGAAGTCGCGGAAGTGGGCACGCACCTTCTGCGCAGCGCGGTGTTGGCGGGAGTGCTGAACGCCGTGCTGGATGAAAAAGTGAATGTTGTAAACGCTCCGGCGGTGGCGGCGGCGCGAGGCCTGACCGTGGAAGAAGAGACGCGCAGGCGCGAACACGGCTTCCCGAATACCTTGGAAGTTTCCGCCCTGCCTGAAAAAACCGGCTCCGCGTCCGGCTTTACCGCCGAGGGAACGGTTTTCCACGACGGCTCGCCGCGCCTGCTGGCGATGGAGGGCATTCCGCTGGAGGCGCAGCTCAAGGGCACCATTCTTTATCTGCGGAACCGTGACGAACCCGGGGTGATCGGCCAGGTAGGGACGACGCTTGGAAAACTGGGTGTGAATATCGCGACGTTTGCCCTGGGCCGGCGCGAAGCGGTCCGCGGAGCGGAGGCCGCGGCGCTGGTGCGGGTGGATGGACCCGTGTCGGCGTCGATTCTGGACCCGATCCGAGCGATTCCCGCCATCACGGAAGCCAAGCTCTTGCACCTGGGCTAAATACAGCCGATCACCCAGGGGTCTACCTCGCGACATCCCACACATCACCGAACCTTTTCCCCATTGGGTGAGGGGGGTGTACACCCCCCCCCATTACATGCATAAATCTGAAAACAAAGGGCTTGCAAATTGGGCAATTCATAAGTGTATGAAAAGAAAGGGGAGGCGGCGGGCCGTGGAGTGGTGGTCGGCGGCTGGCGGAAGAAAAAGAAGCAGGAATTGCGGGTGACACCCGGCATTTTTCGTAAGAGCGGATTCTAAAGGGCTTGCGAGCGTCACAGTTTGTAAGAGCGGATTCTAAAGGGTTTGCGGACACGGGAATTGCGTCACGGTGACGAGTGTGACGAGGGGAGGGGGAAGAACTTGACGCACAGGCGCGGGGAGCACGGAGGTTCGGCAAAAATCCGAAGGATCGAGCGGCCTGGCGGGGATGCGGGCTAAAATTCACAAGAGATGTTACCACATAGAGTAAGTGGTTGTCAACTAATTTTTTAAATGCTTTGTTTGCTGTGGGATAGCGGGGTCATGGGCTGGGCAACAAGCATGGGGAACGGGAGCGGCCTGGAGCTGAGGCATTGCAAGGGAATTTGAAGAGGAGCTGCATTAAATCGAAACAACTTGACTTGACAGGTAGAGAAAACTGTCCTAAAAGATATGGCAACGATAGCTAAAGTCGAGTGGTGGGGAGGGCTGTCCGAGGTCCACCCAAAGTTTTTCCGGTTCAGGGGCCGAGGAGCAGCCGCCCGGTTCGCAATTACGGCCGGGGCCTTTCTCTCGCAATAATCTCGAACTTCCCATAAAGGTGCGCGAAAGGAGCAGTCTATGCAGGCGATTTCAGTGAAGCGCAGTCTTTTGGTTAGCCTTATTGCAATTCTGTTGTCCGTAGCGTATGCCTCGGCGCAGACGGTTACGACATCAGTACGCGGGACGATTACGGATCCGAAGGGTGCTTCGGTGCCTGGCGCGACGGTTACGCTTACTAGCCCGGAAATTGGCCTCACGCTGACGACGAAGACCGACCGGGACGGTGCGTATCAATTTCTAGAGCTCCGGCCGGCGACGTATACGCTGACAGTTGCGGCGGCAGGGTTTGCTACGCTAAGGCAGTCGGGCTTGCAATTGCTGGTCGCAACTCCAAGAACGAACGATCTTAAGCTGGGAGTGGCCGGTGTGATTACCACAGTGGAAGTGGTCAGCTCCGCGCTGACGCTCAACACGACGGATGCAACTCTCGGGAACGCTTTTAGTCAGACGCAGATTGCCGCCCTCCCCTTCGAAGGGCGAGACCCGGTGGCGATTCTCAGCCTACAGCCCGGCGTTGTCACGGTAGCTGATCGCGGCATGGTGGACTTGAATCAGGATAGCCGGGGTGGCGCCGTCAATGGGGCCCGCAGCGACCAGACCAACGTTACGCTCGACGGCATTGATAACAACGACCAGTTGAAAGGCTTTGCCTTTACGGGTGCTCTGCGCGCCACGCTTGATTCCATCGAGGAATTCCGCGTGACCACCACAAACGCGGGCGCGGACCAAGGGCGCTCCTCGGGAGCGCAGGTGGCGCTGCTTACCAAGAGCGGCACAAACACGTTCCACGGAACTGCGTATGAATACAACCGTCCGAAGAATCTAGTAGCCAACGACTGGTTCAATAAGCACGCGGAACTGCAAAGCGGCCAACCCAACACCCCTCCGAGCCTACTGAGGAATACGTTTGGCGGCAGCGTTGGCGGAGCCATCAAGAAAGACCGCCTCTTTTTCTTTGCTGCTTACGAAGGCCAGCGCACCAGGGAAAGCACCCAAGTCCGCAGAGAAGTGCCCAGCGCTGCTTTGCGGGACGGCGTGATCCAATATCAGTGCACAGACCCTTCGGCCTGTCCAGGGGGCTCCGTGCAAGGGTTGAGCGGAGCAAGCTATGCCATCCCCGCGGGTTTCAATGGCCTAGGTCCGTCTCAAATCGCCCAGATGGATCCTAATTGCACGGGCAACGGCACATGTCCGCAGGGCGCCGGGGTCGATCCCAGTGTCATCGCCACAATGAATCTATACCCTCTGCCGAACAGCAATCAGCTTGGGGACGGATTCAACTTTCGTGCCTTCACTTTTTCCTCGCCGACGCCCAACAAGCTGGACACCTATGTCGCCAAATTTGATTACAACCTAAGCGCCAACCAGCGGTTGTTTGTGCGGCTTGGCCTCCAGAACGATCACTTCAACGGCGAACAACAATTTCCTGGCCAGCCGGCGCGCACAGTGGACACGAACAACTCAAAGGGCATTATCGCCGGCTACACATGGGCGATAGGCCCGAGCAAGGTGAACAGTTTGCACTACGGATTTGTCCGCCAGGGAATCGGAAACAATGGCACCTCGCTTGAGCACTTTGTCTTCCTGCGCGGGCTGGATTTGCCGCAGGCAAATACACGAACAACAAATGTGATTGTGCCAGTTCACAACCTTACCGATGATTTCAGTTGGACGCGCGGCAAGCACACGTTTCAATTCGGCGGCAACTGGCGATTCATCAACAACATCCGCGCTTCAAATGCCAATTCGTTCAGCGATGCCGTCACGAATGCCGGATTTCTCCCCACGACGGGCTTTGCCAACCGGGGCACGAGTTTCGATCCGGCCGTATTTGGTTTTCCGGCCGTGGATCCGGGCTTTGCGAATGCCTACAACTTCCCAATGACTGCGCTTGCGGGGATTATCACTGAGGTGGATGCCACTTACCTGCAAGACAAGTCCGGTACAACGTTACCCGAGGGTTCCTTTGTTCCGCGTCATTTTCGGGACAATGAGTTCGAGGTTTATTTCCAGGACGCGTGGCGTATCAAGCCCAATCTGACACTAACCGCGGGCATTCGTTACACGCTTCTCCAGCCACCCTACGAGACGAAAGGGAATCAGCTGGCCCCGAACATCAGCCTTCACGACTTCTTCGACACCCGCATGAAAGACATGACGCAAGGCATTTCCTTTTCTCCGAATTTCAGCTTTGATCTTGCCGGTCAAGCCAATGGAAAGCAACCATACTGGGGTTGGGACTACAAGAATATCGCACCTCGTTTGTCACTGGCCTGGTCGCCGGGATACGGGAGCGGATTGCTAAGCAGCCTCTTCGGTGGGCCTGGCAAGAGTTCGATCCGACTCGGTGCTGGTATCTACTACGACCATTTTGGCCAGGGCATTGTGAACACGTTTGACCGCAACGGCTCGTTCGGATTCGTGACGACGATTGCCGATCCACCTGGCTCGGTGACTCCAGACGACGCTCCTCGGTACATCGGCATCCACGACATCCCTGCCTCGTTGACTCCCTCAGGGCCAACTCCTGGGTTCCCCGTGATGCCGCCAACGGATTTCAATAACGGTGCGTTTGCGATCTACTGGGGTTTAGATGACAAGCTCAAGACACCGAATTCCTACGGTTTCGATCTTTCCTTCAGCCGGGAACTTAAAGGAGGCTTCATTTTCGAAGCCGCATACGTCGGGCGTCTCGGCCGCCGGCTTATGCAGGAGCGTGACCTTGCGCAGCCTCTAAATCTCGTCGACCCCGCGTCTAAGATGGATTATAACCAGGCGGCGACGATGTTAACAAAACTCGGAGAGGTAAACGGTTTTGCGGGGACGGACATCAGTGCTGTACAGCCTATCCCCTACTGGGAAAATCTCTTTGCGAATGCGGCAGGAACCCTCTCGGGCTGCGCCCTAAACTCTACTGGCATCACGAACCCGACTGCGACGCAGGCCATGTATGACGCCTACTTTTGTGGGTTGCACAACGAAACGACGCCGCTTTTTATCGCGGACCTCTTCTGTTTCCCGGGCTGTGCGAACGGCAAATTGTTCCAGTATTTCCAGGCACAGTTCGCTTCGCTCTATGCCTGGAGCTCTATCGGCCGTAGCAACTACAATTCCGGTCAGTTCAGCCTCCGGCACAAGGCAACGCATGGCCTTTCCTGGGATTTCAATTACACATACTCGAAGTCCATAGACATAGGCTCAAATGCCGAACGGACTTCGTTGTTCGAAGGCTTCGGCTTTGGAAGCCAGGTCATCAACGCCTTCCAGCCGGGGCAACTCCGCTCTGTGTCCGACTTTGACACCACTCATCAATTCAATACGAACTGGGTGTACGAGATGCCTTTCGGTCGGGGAAAGAAGTGGGGTGGCAGCTGGAATCGCGGTTTCGATGCCATTGCAGGTGGGTGGTCCTGGGCAGGTCTCGCGAAGTGGACCACTGGCTTCCCCTTTAATGTCGGCAATGGGTTCGACTTTCCAACGAACTGGGAGCTGACCGGGAATGCCATAACCTTGTCGAAGCCCAAGACGGGAACTTTCACCGACGTGGATGGCGATCCGAACGTCTTTGCGGCGACGACGACCAGCGCAGGACGCAGCTCTCTGATTCCTCCAAACAGCCCCTTCTTCCGATTCCCGTTCCCTGGCGAATCAGGCAGCCGGAATAGTTTGAGGGGCCCGGGCTATTTCGGGATCGACATGGCTCTCCGAAAGACGTGGGGCATTGCCGAAAGGACCAAACTGGCGTTCAGTTGGGAAGTCTTCAACATCACCAACTCCGTCCGGTTCGACGCCGCGAACACTTTCCCGGCAATTGATTCAGAAGGGAGTTTTGGCAAATTCGCGAATACCCTGACACGCCCGCGTGTTATGGAATTTGCATTGCGTTTGAGCTTCTAAACGCAATTTCCGTTCTAACCGCCGCCGGGAAGCGAAAGTTTCCCGGCGGTTTTTTTGTTTTCGCCGGACTACCCACCTAGGGAAAAAATGGAACACGCTGCGAAAGGAGCAGGCCGGACAGGATTGGAAAGAGAAGGCGGGTCCACTCGCGGGTGGCCCAGAGACAGCGGAATTATGGAGTTGAGACCGCGAACCGGGCTTGGTCTACCCCCGGCTGCGGAGCTATGTTACTCTGATCTGATGTTCCGGCTTGGGGCGGAAACTTCGGCTCGAGCTTGTCGGTCGGGGCGTAGCGCAGCCTGGCTAGCGCGCCTGGTTCGGGACCAGGAGGTCGATGGTTCAAATCCATTCGCCCCGACCACTTCCTTGGGCTGAGGTCCCTCGCGGCGCTCGGGATTTCGCCTGCGGGCTCCGACGCCCGCAAAGCAGCTCAAGTTCAAATCCATTCGCCCCGACCACTTCGTTCCTAGAATCCCCGGTGCCTCAAATGAGCCGACTTGTATGGTTTCGTTAGAGAGGCGGCCCCCGCAACTCATTCGCCGTAGGGTACCCAGATGTTCTTGACCTGAACGGCGTGGTCGAGGAACCAGCGGCCTTCGCCTTGTTTGACGTCAAACCAATCGATGGCGCGGCCTTCGTTGGTGAACACCTGTTTCAAATTTCCCACGGAAAGTGTTTTTGCGGCCGTCGCGCCGGCTTCATCGGTGAAGCACCAGATGGCGTCCAGGTCGTCATGTTCGGCGAGCGTCTTCAGGAGGTCGGCACTGCGGCCGGTGACGATATTTACGACGCCGTCCGGCAGATCGCTGGTTTCGAAAACCTGATAGAGATCGCCGGTAATGAGCGGGTATTTCTCCGAGGGAATTGCAACGACCGTGTTGCCTGCGGAAATAGCGGGCATCACGAGAGACAGGAAGCCCAGCAGCGGCGCATCGGCGGGGCAGATTACGCCCACGGTGCCGATGGGCTCCTTCATGGCGAGGGTGACGTTTCGAAACGGCGGATTGTGAATCGCGCCATCGTACTTATCGGCCCAGGCGGCATAGGAAAAAATGCGTTCGATGCCCAGGCTCAGTTCCCATTCCGCTTGTTTCTTCCCGACAACGGCGGATAAGCGGCTGGCGATTTCTTCGCGGCGCTGCGAAAGATTCTCCGCAATGTAGTAGAGCACTTGCCCGCGAGTGCGCGCGGTGGCTCTACCCCAGCTTTCCGCTTTGCGCGCGGCCTCGACGGCGTTGCGAATGTCCTTGCGATTGCCGAGCGGCGCTTCGCCGAGCAGGCGCCCGTCCGCAGCGCGTACCAGCATGCTGTAGCCGGAATCGGGCCGCGCCTGCTTGCCGCCGATGTAGAGCTTCACGGTGCGATCGATGGGCGGGGCGCTCAAATCTGCTGGCGGTTCCGCGGGCTGATCGATGGCCAGAGGGATCGCCTGAACAGGGGGCGCTTGCTTGAACCACGCGGGTTCAAGATATTCAAGCAGGCCTTCGCGGCCACCCTCGCGGCCAAAGCCGCTCTCGCGATAGCCGCCGAAGCCGCAGGCGGCGTCGAAAAGATTTGTGCAGTTGACCCAAACGACGCCGGCTTTCAATTCCGCGGCGACGTGGAGCGAAACGTTG
>QHYN01000261.1 GCA_003224145.1 Acidobacteriota bacterium | reverse complement strand
GCTGCAGCATGCGCAGCCTGGCCTTCACCTTCCTCGTCTGGACCTGCTCGTAAACTGGATTCTTCATCCCGAACCTCCTGCGGTGGGCTGAGAGAATACCCCACCTGTCCGGGATGTCTATTAGCAGCTACACAGATTGACTGTGCCACAAAAGGCAAGACAGGAGGGACGGGCTAAAGCCCGCCTCTACACGGCAAAGCGGCGTCGAGCCGCCGCACTCCAAAGGGAAGATGCCAGGGCTCTCCCCGCGAGGAATGCGGGGAGTCCCCACAAACCGGGGCAAAGCCCGGCGCTACAAATGCGAAAGGAGATCCTTCAAATGCGCTCGGTCAAAGCATCCGGGATGCAAACAACGCAGATGACGGGCGGGATGTGGGCGCGCGGTTACGGCACTTTACGGCGCGGCACCGATCGGAATCGGGACAGGTTCCGCTCCGACTCCCAAGGAGGGGCGGGCGGGTTCGTGGGGCAAAGTACTATTGACGCCTACAGAGGGGGCGACGATGATGGGACTGTTGGACCCGCCTGGCCTGACATTCCCCTAAAACCTGGAATATAGAGGACGAAGTTGGTGAGCGCTCCCCTTCTGCGCCGCGCGGAAACCCGCATCCCCATGAGGATGTTTGTGAGGCTCTCCAATCCAGACACAGGCACGTTTGAGATTGCCACGACCATCGATGTCAGTTCCCATGGAGCACGGGTGGTGACTAAGAATGTGTGGCAGCCGAACCAGGATGTTTTCGTCCGGTCGATTCGAGGCAACCTCCATTCGCGCGCGCGCGTGGCCCATTGTGAACGGTATACGGATGATTCCTATACTCTCGGATTAGAGCTGTATTCTGCCTCCGGAGACTGGGCAACCCCCGCCAAGCTTCCCCGCCGAGCATAAAAAAAAATAAAACGTAAGCTGTTTCTTGCAGCGCCTAAGAACTGCCTTGTTCCTCGCAAAACCTGGCGAGAACGGCCCATGGAACGTGAGAGGGCTGAATCAAAAGAGAGATTCGGCGGTCTGAGATAAATCAAAAGTGGGGAGAGTGAAGCAACCCACAGGCCGTCGTCGTAGCATCAGAGAAAGGGGGAGCTCGGGGGACCTGGCCGGAAGGGCAAAGATGTGTTTCAACCTGGTCCTTCGTTCAGGGTATACTGAAGCCGGCCAATCCGCGGAGAGCCAGAAAGCACGTGGGCTTGGGCGATCTGCGGAAAGGAATCCCAGACCAGCGAGAGAGGTGAAAGTTTGCGCCTTACTTTTTTAGGTGTTAGCGCGAAGTGGCTGGCTATAGTGGCGGCAGGGGGACTGTTTCTGCTAAGCGCCACGACGTGCGATGCACAGATTTTCCATAAAAAGAAAAAGGTGAATAAGTCCACCAGCGCAGAAAACACCGCGGAGCCGGACAAGATTCTGTACAACAAGGCGATGGAGGACGTCAAGCACGGGCGACACGAAGTGGGCCGGTTGAACCTGCAAACGCTCATTAACACGTATCCGGACAGCGAATATCTCGCCAAAGCGAAACTGGCGATTGCGGATTCCTATTACAAAGAGGGCGGTACGGCCAACACGACGCAAGCGGTTCAAGCGTACGAGGATTTCTACGTGTTTTTCCCCATGCTGCCGGAAGCAGCGTACGCGAAACTGCAGGTAGCCATGGCGCATTTCCGGCAGATGGAAAAGCCGGACCGCGACCGTACGCAGGCGCGCGAGGCGGAGGATGCTTTCCAGACGTTTTTACAAAAATACCCGACTGATCCGCTGGCGGCAAAAGCGGAGCAGCATCTGCGAGAAGTGCAGGAAGTGCTGGCAGAAGGCGACTTCCGGATCGGCTATTTTTACTACTACGGGAAGGGCGACAAAAGAGCGGCGGCTTCCAGGCTGGCGGCAATGGTGAACCGCTACCCGCTGTACAGCAAAGCCGACCGCGCGCTGTGGATGCTGGGAAGCATCTGGGAAGGCACCGAGAAGAAGGAGCTTGCCGCGCCGTTCTACGCAAGAATCGTGCGGGAATATCCGCTTTCGCCGCTGGCCCCGCAAGCGAAGGAGCGGCTGCAGGCGATGAAAGCACCCGTGCCGCAAGCGGACCCGCAGGCCGTGGCGTGGATGACGGCAGAAAAGAATGCACCACGACCACATCAATCGCTTGTCATGAAACCCTTGGCGCTGGTACATACGAACCCGAGACAGGAGTTGTACGCGGCGGCCAGGAACGGAAAGCCGACGATGACGCCGGAGTCGGAGAGCGAAGCTGGAATGGATATCTTGTCGGGAGGAAGCCCGACGCAGGGTAGCAGCGGTACGAGGACAGGAATCGTAGCGACAGTTTCGCCCGGCACGACCGGCGGGACGACCCAGGGAGCAGAAAGTGTGACTCCGGCTGGAGAAGGCGGCGAACCGAAAACGGGACCTCAGCCGGATGGGACCGCGCCGCCAGCAACGAGCGATCCCGCCAGCGGCCTGGCGGCGACGGGCACAAACGATGGGACGCCTAAGACGGATGCGGCCGCGGGGACGACGGGGACCGCCGATAGCGCAGCGAAGACTGACGCAACGGGTCAAGCGACCGATGGCACGAAAACGGATGCTGCTTCGACGCAGGATGCGACCCAAACGGGAACCAAGAATGACAAGAAGAAAGAGTCCAGCAGCAAAAAGAAGAAAGGCGTGAGAAAAATCATTCCCTGGTAGTTAAATTCCACGGGGCGAAGAATTGGAGAAAAAGTAGAAGGGCGCGGCCATTCATGCCGCACCCTTCGTGTTTTTAGCCCTGGAAGCGCCTAGGAACGGGGCCAAAAGGTAGTATTCACTTCCGACACACACTTCTTCTGTTACGATTGACGCCTTCATCCGTGAATGCTCCAATACAATGAGGCAGGGAATCCGGCACGGCCACGGTGCGTTTGGAGTGGCATGTCCGGGTGAAGTATCGCCGGAGGGCGTTTGGTGCCAAAAATTCTGGTTGCGGACGACAACAGCAACATCCAGAAGATGGTGGTGCTTGCGCTGAAGGATCAGGGCATTGACGTCGTTGCCGTTGGGAATGGCGAGGCGGCAGTGCGGAAGATCTCGGACGTGCATCCAGACCTGGTGCTTGCCGACGTGTTTATGCCGGTGCGAAATGGATATGAAGTTTGCCAGTTCGTGAAGACCGACCCCGCACTGGCACATATTCCGGTGATTTTGCTGGTGGGAGCGTTTGATCCTTTAGATGAGCAGGAAGCGCAGAGGGTGGGAGCGGATGGGGTACTGAAGAAGCCATTCGTTCCAGCAGACCCGCTGATCTCGATGGTGAAATCAGCGCTGCAACGAGCGGGAGTGGCACACGGGAATGTGCCCACGGTCAAAGCTGCGGAGCCCGACACGTTGAAGGGTGCGGGCCTGTTGATGCCAGCCCCGAGCGTGCCGACGCTGGAGGCTTCCCCGGCACCGCCGAGGCGCGAACAGCCCGTTCCGTCGGCCTCCAAGGAAAACTTTGTGGATCAAGTGCCGCTTCGCCCGGAGCCCGTGAGGATTGATTCGGGCTCGCATCCAGTGGCGTTCGGCAGCCTATTGGAAACGCCTGCGAAAGAAACGGAAGAAGATCAAAGTTTCGTGTCAGAGACTTCCCCGGAATTCGCAATGGAGCACGATTGGCGCGACGGGAATGAAGAAGAGGCCGATGAAGAAGAGGCACCCGAAGAGCCGGCGGGCTGGAGACATGAGGAGACGGAGAGTCAGGCGCAGACAGAGACGCGGAACAATGCAAAGGATTGGCGCGCGGGCGGGTTCGAGCAGATTGCTCGCGAAAAGGCGCGACACACGGGATGGGAGCCGGAGGAGAAAAAGCCAGAGGTCGTGGAAACTGCACCGGTTGCAAGCCATCCTGTTACGGAGACAACGAAGGCCCCGCCATCCGTAGCGCCAGGAACAACTGCCGTTCCGGCGACACCATTTGTGCCGGACGCGTGGGCGCCGGCGGCTTCAACCATTTTGCAAGGAAAGACCTCAGTAGAAACAGCAACGGCCGTGGAAGAAGTTTCTCACACAACTAGCAATGAACCCACTCCGGCCAAGAAGATCGAAAGCCCCGCGCCTGAAGTGGCAAAAACCGAGCTGGAGACAAAGGAAGGAAAGGATTCGTGGTTCTCTGTTTCACCGAATCCCTGGGACGCACAGCTTCAGAAGGCCAGCCAACTGACCTCTACGTGGGATGCGCCGGCAGAACCGACGATCGATAAGGAAAAGTCAGTTGAGAGTGTCAGCGAGAAAACTAAAGCTGTAATCGAGGACGCTGCACTGCCTTCCGCGACGGTCGAAGCGATTCGAGAGGAAGCCGCGCAGGTGACCGAAGGCGCATTGCAGACGGCGGATTCCGGAACTGCCGAGAAATCCGCTTTCCACGCACGAGAAGGGGGCAACGAGGCACCGGCACCTGAGCCAACGGCCAACCTGGACGACCTCGTGGCCAAAGTC
Source organism: Acidobacteriota bacterium (assembly GCA_003224145.1). Lineage (GTDB taxonomy): Bacteria > Acidobacteriota > Terriglobia > Acidiferrales > UBA7541 > Acidiferrum. The sequence continues at coordinate 4,595 of QHYN01000261.1, read as the reverse complement.
TTGGCCAAGATGAGTCCCGAAGTTTTGCAAGCGGTGACGAGAGAGATCTTGAAGCCTGTCGTGGAAGCGATGGTCAAGGAAGAGTTGAAGTCCAAGAAGCCGTAACTCCCCGCCCGGCACTTCGCAGATCGCTTCCAATTTCCCATTCATCAAAAGAAGAGGCATTTGATGTCTCTGGATGCGCCGAATTGACGCAACTGGTTTAGCCCCCGTATAGTCGAAGATTACTCTGAAGAAGAAAGGGCGCGCGTGGAGCAGTTGCGCTGAGATTTTTCCTGGAGAACCGCACTGGATGGCTCGCGAGATCGCAAAAGCGTATGAACCGCAGCAGATCGAACCCCGCTGGGCAGAGTACTGGGTAAAGGAAGAGCTATTCAAGGCCGACCCCAGCGCTCCCGGGCCAGTGTTTTCGATCGTAATACCGCCGCCCAACGTCACTGGCTCGCTGCACATCGGGCACATGTTGGAGCATACGGAGATCGACATCCTGACGCGCTGGCACCGCATGCGGGGATACAACACGCTGTATCTGCCGGGAACGGACCATGCAGGAATCTCGACGCAACGCGTGGTGGTCAAATACCTTGCAGACCAAGGGATCAATTACCAGAAGCTGGGGCGCGAAGAATTTGAGAAGCAGGTATGGAAATGGAAGGAAGAGGCGGGCGGACAAATTACGCAGCAGATGAAAGGGATTGGAGAAAGCTGCGACTGGTCTCGGGAGAAGTTCACACTGTCGCCGGAGATGTCCCGGAAGGTGCGCGAAGTCTTTGTGCGGCTGTATGAAGATGGACTCATCTACCGGGCAACGCGGCTGGTGAATTGGTGCCCGGACTGCCGGACCGTGTTGAGCGACCTGGAGGTAGCGCACGAGGAGCGGCAGGGGCATTTGTGGCACATCAAGTATCCGGTAATGGGGACGAATGAGTTCTTGGTCGTGGCTACAACGAGGCCGGAAACAATGTTGGGTGACACAGCGGTGGCGGTGCATCCCGACGACGAGCGGTACAAGAGGCTGGTTGGCAAGAAGGTGATGCTGCCGCTGATGAACCGTGAGATTCCGATCATCGCGGATGAAATGGTGGACCGGGAATTCGGGACCGGCGCCGTGAAGGTTACGCCGGCACACGATCCAGACGATTTTGAACTTGGGAAGAGGCACCAGCTTGCCGAAATCGACGTGATGACCGATGACGGGCACATGAACGCGAATGCGGGCGCGTACGCAGGGATGGACCGGTTCGGAGCAAGGAAAAAGATTGTCGAGGATTTGAAAACGCAGGGATTGCTCGAAAAGATTACGGAACACACAAGCGCAATCGGGCTGTGCGAACGAAGCAAGACGATCGTGGAGCCGCGTATTTCGACGCAGTGGTTTTGCAAGATGAAGCCTCTGGCGGAGCCGGCAATTGCTGCGGTGGAACGGGGAGAGATTCGGATGGTGCCGGAAAACCGGCGCGAAGAATACTTCAATTGGATGAGAAACATCCGGGACTGGACGCTGTCACGGCAGTTGTGGTGGGGGCACCGGATTCCGGCGTGGTACTGCAAGGAAAACAAGCACGTCACCGTGGCACGCGAGGCTCCGGCAAAATGCGCGGCGTGCGGATCCGCAAAGCTGGAGCAGGATCCCGATGTTCTGGACACGTGGTTCAGCTCCGCGCTGTGGCCCTTTTCGACAATGGGCTGGCCCGAGAACACGGTGGACTATAAGACTTACTATCCGACGAGCCTGTTAATCACCGGATACGACATCCTGTTTTTCTGGGTGGCGCGGATGATCATGATGGGGATTCATTTCACCGGGCAAGTTCCCTTCCGCGCCGTGTGCCTGCACTCGCTGGTGCGCACAGGAAGCGGCGAGAAAATGTCCAAATCCAAAGGAACGGGACTCGATCCTGTCGAGCTGAATCAGCAGTACGGAACAGATGCGATGCGGTTTTGTCTGGCGTCGATGGCGGCGCCGGGAACCGATATCGTGCTGTCCGACGACAAGCTAACGAGCGCGCGGAATTTCGCGAACAAGATTTGGAATGCGGCGCGGTTTTTGTTTGTGAACCTGGATAAATTTGAGCAAGGGGGAGCGAAGCTGGAAGAATTGGCGGCGCCGGAGGTGCGCGAAAAAGCTCCTTACAGCTACAAGGGCACCGTTCCTCTTGTCGATGCCTGGCTTTTTGGGAAACTCATCGCTGCGACCAGCGTAGTAAATACAGCGCTGACGAACTATCGGTTTCACGAGGCAGCGCAAGTTACCTACCAGTTTTTCTGGGGCGATTTCTGCGACTGGTACATTGAGTGGATCAAGCCGGACTTATTGAGTACGGACCGAGAGCGGGCAGTAGTTGCATGGAAGAACCTATTCGCGGCTTTTGATAGATCTCTGCGGCTTCTTCATCCGTTGATGCCGTTCATAACTGAGGAGCTTTGGCATCAAATGCCCCAGCGCCCAGGCAGTAAATCCATAGCCGTAGACAAGTTCCCGAAAGACGTCCCAGGCGCTGACGACCATTCTTGGTGGGCAGGGAACGTAAACGACTTTGCCCTGATTCAAGAGGTGATCTCGGACTTTCGAAATATTCGAGCAGAGATGAAGCTAGACCCAAAGAAGAAAATCCCTGCTGAGTTTCATAGCGCCAATCAGGGTGATCGAGAACGAATCGAGCCAAGTGTTGATGGAATATTGCGGCTAGCGATTCTGTCCGATCTGAAGATTTCCGCTGAGCCACTGCCAAAAGCAGGAGGCGTAGTGCGATCGAACTCGCGATACGATGTGCGCGTAGCATATTCGAACACGGTGGACACGACAACGGAAAAGATGCGACTGAAAAAGGAAATCGAAGGGCTGCAAAAAGCCATCGCTTCAAAGGAACGACAGCTTGGCGACGACACTTTCCGGAGCCGCGCACCGGAAAAAATTATCAAGGGGCTGGAAGCTACACTCATGCAACAAAGGATTGAACTGGAGAAATTGCGCAAACGGCTAGACGACTTGGAGCGGGGCGCTTAACCGGGCGGGGACGCCTTTTTTGATGAACTGGCATTCGGAAGAGATCGAGGGGATCGTCCGGCGGGCGCTGGCCGAAGATATCGGGCCGGGGGACGCGAGTACCGCGGCGACGACGCCACCTCAAGCGGTCGCGCGAGCGCGCATCCTGTCGCGACAGACGCTTGTCTGTGCGGGATTGCCGCTGGCCGAAAACGTGTTTCGCGCGCTCGATCCCGAGATGGAAGTCGTCATCCTGCATACCGATGGGTCGTTCGTAGAACCGGGCGCGACACTCGTGCAGATGAGAGGAAACGGCACGGCGATTCTGACCGGAGAACGGACGGCACTGAATTTTCTATCACATCTTTGCGGTATTGCTACGCTTACACGGCGATTCGTGGAACAACTGGCGGCAACGAAGACGCGCATTCGGGACACGCGGAAGACGCTGCCGGGCCTGCGAACCTTGGAAAAATACGCGGTGAAAATGGGCGGAGGAATGAATCACCGCTTTGGACTGTTTGACGCGATTCTCTTGAAAGAGAATCACATTGCCCTAGCTGGCGGAATCAAGGCGGCACTGGATAAAGCGCATACGTATGTGTCGCCAAAGACGCCACCGCCGCGGCCGGCGAGCGCCTACGATGCCGCAGGGCTGGATCCGGAGGTTGCCGGGCCAGGACCGCTGACGGTGCAGATTGAAGTGCGTGACGAACGCGAATTGATCGAAGCCCTGGGCGCGGGAGCCGAGGCCGTGCTGCTGGACAACATGACACCGGAACGCGCGGCGGAATGCGTAAAGATTGCGCGCGGACTGCGAGCGGATTGCGTAATCGAGATTTCCGGGGGGATCACGCTGGAAAATGCGCACGCCTACGCGAAAGCAGGAGCGGATTTCCTTTCTTCAGGGATGCTGACGCAGTCGGCCCTGGCCTCGAATCTGAGCCTGCTTGTGGACAGCATCGAGGAAACGTAAGCTTAGGCTGCTACGGTCCTTAGCGAAATTCTCATGGCTCCAGAATCCTTACCCGGCACAACCGACCGGAGAGTGGCGGGACTGCTGACGCTGCTGGCGGAAAACGCCACGATCATCATCAGCGGTGCACGCATTGCGAAGGAAATCGGTGTGTCGCGATCCACCGTGTGGCGGTGGGTGGAACGGCTGCGCGGATTAGGAGTAAAAGTAAAGGGCCAGCCTGCCAGCGGATACTTTCTCGAGCAAGTCCCTGACATCTTGACACCTAACATGCTGAAGCAGAGGCTGAAAGGCAGCCTCTTTGGGAAGCGCATCTATCATTTTTTTAAGACGGATTCGACGAATCGCGTGGCGCTCGAATTAGGGCATGCGGGCGAGCCGGAAGGGGCCGTCGTTCTGGCGGAAGAGCAAACCGCGGGCCGAGGCCGTGCGGGACGCGTGTGGAGTTCGGAACGCGCTGCGGGAATCTATGTAACGCTGCTGCTGCGGCCGAAGCTGGCGCCGGTGCAGGCTCCGCTACTGACGATGATGGCGGGGCTTTCCGCTCACGCAGCGGTGGAGGCGGTGACCGGCCTGGCGGTGGACTTGAAGTGGCCGAATGACCTGATCATTCGCGGCAAAAAAGTGGGCGGT
>QHYN01000260.1 GCA_003224145.1 Acidobacteriota bacterium | reverse complement strand
TACGAGTTTCATCACGGTGTGGAGCTCGGACTTCATTCCCATGTAAGAACCGAGAAGAGAAAGTTGGCGGCTGAACAGAAAGCGCAAGTCCACCTTGGCGTCATAGCCGGTGGTGGCGCCGCAGGTGACCAAGCGCCCGCCGGGGGCGAGGCTGGCCAGGCTGTCCTCCCAAGTTGCGGTGCCGACGTGCTCGAAGACGACGTCGACCCCGCGCTTATTGGTGATGCGGCGGACTTCGTCGCGGATTTTCTGAGTTGTGTGATGAATGAGATGGTCGGCCCCGAGCTCCTTGGCTTTAGCGAGTTTCTCGTCGGATCCCGCGGTGGTGATCACGCGCGCGCCGAGACATTTCGCGATTTGAATGGCGGCGCTGCCAACGCCGCTGCCCGCCCCGAGGATGAGGACATCTTCGCCAGGCTGAAGCTCGGCGCGAGTGATGAGCATGTGCCATGCAGTTTGAAACACCAGCGGGACGGAGGCGGCCTCCTCCCACTTGAGATTTTCGGGATAAGGCAGGCAATTCACTTCGGGGACGCGAACAAATTCGGCACAGCCGCCGTCAATCATGTAGCCAAGATTTGTGGCTTGCCTGCAGCGGTTGTCCAGGCCGGCCGCGCAAGCCGTGCATTTGCCGCAGCTCACTAGCGGCGCGAGCACCACTTTCTGGCCGACGCGCACTGTGGTGACGTCCGCGCCGACCTTCGCGATCTCGCCGGCCACGTCGCTACCGGGAATGTGCGGCAGCGGAATCGGCACGTTGGGCAAGCCGCGGCGCACCCAAAGATCGAGATGGTTCAGCGCGCAGGCTTTCACGCGCACGAGGACTTCGCTCGCGCGAATAACGGGGTCGGGAGCGTCTTCATACTTGAGAACGTCGGGCGCGCCGTGCTGATGAAACACGATCGCTTTCATGAGACCTCCGCTCTGCACTGCAAGAGCCGAACGGTAACACCGCAAGCGAAGAGTGTCCACAATGCGCGAGCATTGACAGGGAGAATAGCGCGCCGTAGGCTGAGAAGAGAGGAATGCCTTGGACCTCTTCGAGGAAATCGTGAAGATGCGGCGCGCGGGGCGGCGCGGAGCGCTGGCCACTATCGTGCACACGAACGGATCGATCCCCAGTTATGAGAGTTCGCGCATGCTGGTGCGCGAGGATGGGTCGATCGCGGGAACGATTGGCGGCGGCTGCGTCGAGGCCGAAGTCTGGGCCGCAGCAAAAGAAGTGATGCAAAAAGAAGCGCCGCAGAAAATGGTCTTCCATCTCAACAACGAAGCCAGTTACGACAACGGGCTGATTTGCGGCGGCACACTGGAAGTTTTTGTCGAGCCCATTTTGCCGCAGCCGGTGGTGTATTTGTTTGGTGGCGGGCACGTTTCGATGGCCGTCGCTAGAGCGGCAAACGCGGCGGGATTTGGCATCGGCGTGGTGGACGATCGCGAAGCGTTCGCGAACAAAGAACGCTTCCCGATGGCGGTGGAGATTTACACGAGTTACGAGGAAGCCTTCGAGAAGGTTCGGCCGAATGCATCGAGCTATCTGGTGATCCTGACGCGCGGACACAAAGAGGATATGCGCGTATTGGCATGGGCGGTGCGAACCGAAGCGCGCTACGTGGGGATGATCGGAAGCAAACGCAAAGTATTGTCCGTGTACAGGGCGCTTGAGAACGAGGGCTACAAGCCGGACGAATTCGATCGCGTGTACGCACCAATGGGGCTGGAGATCGGGGCGCTTTCGCCGGAAGAGATTGCCGTGAGCATCACCGCCGAGTTGGTGGCCGTGCGGCGGAACGCGGCGAACGCGGAGCACAAGAAACTGAGGCAACAAGCTCACCCAGCCGCAGCTCATTCCGTTGGGCAGACCACCGGGGAGCGCTGAAAGGGGCACATGCTGGCCGCCGTCATCCTGTCCGGCGGGGCCTCGAGCCGCATGGGCTCGCCAAAGGCGCTGCTTCCCTACCAGGGGCGCCCGTTTCTCGAACATTTGCTGGAAGTGACGGCGCGGCCGGAAATCGCCGTGCGACGAGTGGTTCTGGGAGCAGACGCGGAACCGATCGCAAAAGCCATTCACCTCAACGCGGATGAAATCGTCATCAACGCAGATTGGGAAAAAGGGCAACTCAGCTCGATTCAGGCGGCGGTGCGCAGTCTGGCGCCCGGGACGGATGGCGTGCTGCTCTGTTTGATCGATCATCCGTTGATCAGCGGGGCGCTCATCGGGGAGCTGATTGAGCATTTTTACAAATCCGGGAAACCCATTGCTTTGCCGGTGTACGAAGGGCGCCGCGGCCACCCCGTCATCTTTGCTGCCTCATTGTATGAGGAACTGCTGCGTGCGCCGCTGGAAACGGGAGCGCGGGCAGTGGTTTGGGCGCATGCTGGCGGCGTGGAAGAGGTTCCCACAAACGAACAGGGATGCGTGCTGAACCTGAATGATCCGGACACCATGATTCAGACGATCGGTGGCGTGGGCTAACGATTCAAAGAACGATTTTTTGAAGGAGAGCGGTCGCCGCGTCGGCACCGAGCTGCGCGCCGTGAAACGTCGCCGGTGGCAAACTGCCGAGCGATGAAGAGAGAGACTCCGCAGTGATTGCGCGGGCTTCCGCGAGCGAACGCCCGCGGAGCTGTTCGGTCAGAAGCGAAGCACAGGCGATGGCAGTGGTGCAGCCGCGACAAAGAAAACGGACGTCGCCGATACGGCCGTTCTCGATGCGCGCGAAAAGCTTGAGGACATCCCCGCAGACCGGATTTGTGACTTCGATTGTTGCCGTGGCACCGGGGAGCTCCCCAGCGTTGCGCGGATTGCGGAAATGATCGAGAACAGCTTCACTGAACACGGAAGCAGTATGGCAAAAGGGAATGAAGTAGCGCAACACAACAAAAATCAACACCAAAGAATTTAATGCAGAGGCCACAGAGAGCGCAGAGAGCGCAGAGATCGCAGAGAAGAAAACCAGAGCGATCGCCCCAGTGCTAGCAAGCTAGGACTACTTCTTCGGCGGCAGATATTTTTTTTCGACCGAGGCAATCACCACGTAATTGGGATCGACCATCTCCGTGAGATGAATTTTGCCGACCTTGGAAAGTAACTCGTAGGCATCGAGCTCGGAGAGACCATAATCGGCGTGGATCCAGTGAATCAGCTCGGTCACCGCGCCGCGCACGGCGTCATCTACCGGCCGGTAGATGCCCGCGGTCATAATCTCCTTTTCGTTCTCGAAACGCGGCCATCCTGTGTGCTTCCCTTTGACCAGCTCGAAGCGGAAGCGGGCGCGCATGGGAACTTCCACCGCGCTTCCGGCGACTTCGCCATCCCCCATCGCGGCGTGGCCGTCACCAAAATAGAAAAGCGCGCCCGGAACATTTACGGGCAGGTAAAGCGTATTCCCCACACAAACTTCCGGCGCGTCCATGTTGCCGCCAAATTCCGCGGGAACGAGGGAGCTGCGGGCTTCGCCATTGGCCGGCGCCACGCCAATACATCCCAGAAAAGGATGCAGCGGGAAGCTGACTTTGAAGCTGGAGTCGAGCGCCTGAAACGTGGCCGTGTTTTTCTCTTTGTCGATCGGATAGAACCACATGCGCTCGGGCAGCGGCTGCGCTTCCAGCATGGGCGTGTAGTGCGTGGAATTGACGGCGCCAAAACCCGGGGAAAACGTGCCGACACCCTGCTTGCCATCCACTTGCAGGTCGAGGATGTGAACAACGAGCGTATCGCCGGGCTCCGCACCATCTATATAAAAAGGACCCGTAAGGGGATTGTCGCCTTTAACGAGGGCCATGCTGTCGCCGGGCTTCTGCAAGGCATTGCCGAAGCAGTCGAGCGAATTGGACTCCAAAATGCTGCCCGGTTTGAGTCGCGCGACCGGCGGCGCAACCCCGAAAACATACTTCACGTTATCGATCGTGGCGCGGTACTGAACCACTTCTTGTTTTGCAGGAGCAGAGGGCGCCTGACCGAAGGCCGGAAGCGGCAGAGCGAGAGTGAGAATAAGCAGACGAATGCGCACGTGAGTCCTCCAAAAATGAGAAGACGAAGTGCATCACACTACGAGAGCGGAGTCAATCCGCCATCGTTTCATCTGCGGAGCATCCATCCATCTGCTATTCTTTCCCGGAAAGCATGAAAAAGAATCAGCAGACTACTCTCCGAATCGTTTCGCTGGCGCCCAGCGCGACTTCCATTTTATGCGCCATGGGCGCGAAGAAAGCCTTGGTCGGCGTCACGAAGTGGTGTGCGGAAGTCGCGCCCGTTGGCGATCTGCCGAAACTGGGTGATTGCTGGCACATGGAGTCGGTCGAGGACATCCTTCGCCTGGAGCCGACCCTGGTGATCGGCTCTGTCCCTTATAAACAAGCGACTGTCGCGAGGCTGCTGGAGCATCCGTTGAATTTTCTCGCTATGAACCCCCGCACGCTGGCGGACATTGAGAACGACATTCGTTTGTTGGGGGGCATCGCCAACCACCGATCGGATGCGAATCGGCTTGTGCAAACGATGCGCGCCGGTTTTGCGGCTATAGCGAAACGCAGCAAACGGAAGCAGCAAAAAGTTCGAGTTTATTGTGAAGCGTGGCCAAATCCGCGAATCAGTTCGCCGCCGTGGGTCGCGGAAGTGGTGAGCCTGTGCGGCGGCGAGATGGTGCTGCCTCCGGGGGAGAAAGTGACTGTGGAGCAAGTGGCCTTGGCGATGCCGGATGTCATCGTTCTGGCATGGACTGCAACGGGAGACAAAGCAGAACCCCGCAAGGCCTATTCAGTGGAAGCCTGGAGAGACGTTCCGGCGATTCGAAACCGCCATGTTTACGTCATCCGCGACGAATTGCTGAATACGCCGGGGCCGCCGCTGGTGCGGGGAGCTGCAGAGTTGTGGAAATTGCTGGATTCGGGGCGCAAATAAAAAGGAATTTAACACAGAGGTCACAGAGAGCACAGAGGCCACAGAGATGAAGGAGCAGAACATAGGAAGGCCTCGAGATGCCGGGGGCAGCCGCCGACCGCGGAGGCTCGCAGAGAAATGAGAACCGTCGTGGCAGCGGTGATTGAGCGAGGAGACCGGCGGCTGCTGATTGGCCAGCGCCAGCGAACGGACTCGTCACCCCTCAAGTGGGAATTTCCCGGAGGAAAAGTGGAAGAAGGCGAAACGCCGGAGGCGGCCCTCACGCGCGAACTAAAAGAGGAACTCGGTGCGACCCTGCGAAAGTGGGTGCCTATCGGGCGCGTGCTTCACAAATACGCTCAGACACCCGAGGAACTTGAAATTCTTTTTTTCGCGGCGGCGATTTCGGAGGACGAGCTGAGCCCGCGCTCGTTTGAGAAAATCGCTTGGGTGTTGCCGAAGGAACTCGGCGACTACGATTTTCTCGCGGCAAATGTAGGCTTGGTGGCAAATCTCGCTACCGGAAAGATCAAGCCGGGCGAAATTCTGGCAGAAGCATAACGATAGACAGTCTGCGGCACTGCGTCTCTAGGAAGTGACGGGGTTTGGTTTGTTCGTGTTGATGGCGAGATCCTTCACGGCTTTGTCGAGGACTGACCGCTCGATCTTCCCGTCCACGAACAGCTCATGCAGCGTGGCCAGTGTGATGAAACGCGAATCAACCTCGAAGAAATCGCGCAGCGCGCCCCGGCCGTCGCTGCGGCCAAAGCCATCCGTTCCGAGTGAAGCCAGCCGTCGCGGCATCCACTTGCTGATCATGTTGGGAAGGGTCTTCAAGTAGTCAGAAGCCGCCACCAGAACGCCCGGCGCATTTGCGAGACACTGCGTGACGTAGGGAACGCGCGGCTTCTCGCCAGCGTGCAACCGGTTCCAGCGCTCGGTCTCGTTGCCGTCATTGTAAAGCTCCTTGTAACTCGTGACGCTCCACACGTCGGCGGCCACGCCGTATTTGCCTTCAAGAATTTCCTGCGCGCTCAGGGCTTCATTGAGGATCGCGCCGCTCCCGAACAACTGGGCGCGCAACTTCGCCTTGTCATTCGCAGCTCTTCGAAAGCGGTACATTCCCCGCAGAATGCCTTCCCTGACGTCGCCTGGCATGGACGGCATCTCATACGGCTCGTTCATCACTGTGAGGTAATAGAAAACGCTTTCGCCGTCTTTGTACATGCGGCGGATGCCGTCCTGAATGATGACCGCGATCTCGTATGCATAGGCAGGATCGTAGGCTTTCAGATTGGGAACCGGCAGGGCAAGTACGTGACTGTTTCCATCCTGGTGCTGGAGGCCCTCCCCGGCGAGTGTGGTACGCCCCGCGGTACCGCCGAGCAAAAAGCCGCGCGTGCGCATGTCGGCGGACGCCCAGATGAAATCCGCAATGCGCTGAAAACCGAACATGGAGTAATAAATGAAGAACGGAATCATGTTGATGCCGTGCGTGGCGTACGCCGAGCCTGCGGCGATGAACGAAGCCATGGAGCCGGCCTCGGTGATCCCTTCTTCGAGGATCTGTCCCTCCTTCGCCTCCTTGTAGTAGAGAAGCGTATTCACGTCGACGGGCTCGTAGCGCTGCCCCACACTGGAATAAATGCCTACCGTGCGGAACAGCGATTCCATGCCGAAGGTGCGCGCTTCGTCGGGGACGATGGGCACGATAAGCTTGCCGATTTCCGGGTCCTTGAGCATTTTCCGAAGCATGCCCACGAAAGCCATCGTCGTGGAGACTTCCCTGCCCTCGCTGCCCTCCAAGAATTCCTCGAACAATTCATCGTGGTCGGCAACCAGCGGTTTGGAACGCACCCTTCGTTGGGGAACATAACCGCCGAGCGCTTCTCGGCGTGCCCGTAGATACTGAATCTCCGCGCTCTCTTCCGGCGGCCGGTAGAACGGAAGCTCAATGCAATCTTCATCGTTGAGTGGAATGCCGAAGCGCGAGCGAAACTCACGCAACTCGTCCTCGTTAAGTTTTTTCTGCTGGTGCGTGACGTTCTTGCCTTCGCCGGCTTCGCCGAGACCATAGCCCTTGATGGTTCGCGCCAGAATGACGGTGGGTGAACCCTTATGGTCGACTGCCGCCTTGTAAGCCGCATAGACTTTGCGCGGGTCGTGGCCCCCGAGCCGCAGGCGCCGCAGCGCTTCGTCCGGCAACGGCTCGACGAGCTGAAGCAGGCGCGGGTCGCTTCCGAAGAAATGCTCGCGCACGTACGCGCCGGAAGAAACCACCAACTTCTGGTATTCGCCGTCGACCATTTCGCCCATGCGCTTGACGAGCAGCCCTTCCGTGTCGCGTTCCAGAATCGGATCCCACTCGCTGCCCCAGAGCACCTTGATGACGTTCCACCCTGCGCCACGAAACGCGGACTCCAGTTCCTGAATGATCTGTCCGTTGCCGCGCACGGGGCCGTCCAGCCGCTGCAGGTTGCAATTGACCACGAAAATCAGATTGTCGAGCTTCTCGCGGGAACCGAGCGTGATGGCGCCAAGCGATTCCGGCTCGTCGGTTTCGCCATCGCCAATAAAGGCCCAGATCTTCGCGTCCGTGGGCGGCTTCAAGCCGCGATCCTCCAGATAACGGTTAAAGCGCGCCTGATAAATGGCCATCAGCGGGCTAAGGCCCATCGAAACCGTCGGGAACTCCCAGAAATCGGGCATCAACCACGGGTGTGGATACGAAGAGAGCCCACCGCCGGGTTTCAATTCCCGGCGAAAGTTTTCCAATTGATGCGCGCTGAGGCGCCCTTCGAGAAACGCGCGCGCGTAAATGCCCGGCGCGGCGTGTCCCTGGAAATAAACAATGTCCCCTTCAAACTCGTCCGTGCGCGCGCGGAAGAAATGGTTGAAACCGACCTCGTACAGTGTGGCCGCCGAAGCGTAGGTGGAGATGTGCCCGCCAATGTTGTGTTCGACTCGATTCGCGCGCACCACCATGGCCAGCGCGTTCCAGCGAATCAGGCTCTTGATGCGCCGCTCCAGTTCCTGATCGCCGGGAAACAGAGGTTGCAAGCGCACGGGAATGGTGTTGGCATACGGCGTATTCGCGCTAAAGGGCAGGTCGATGCCGCTGACGGTGGCGTGGGCGCGAAGCCGCTCGAGGATCTCCGTGGCCACTTCTGGGCCGCTGGATTCGAGAACGGAATCCAGCGACTCCAGCCACTCCTGAATCTCGACGTCTTCAATGCCATGCGGATGCGTAGATAATTCGTTGTCCATAACTTCGGCTGGTTCCTCTTCTTTCGATGACCAGGCCGCCCCGCGCGGCACCCGCGCGAGACGAATTTTATGCCTTCAATTAAAATAATAGAATACACCGCGGCGCGCTTCTCTGCACAGCCCGCCACGACGATTTGTTCTTCGAGGTTGAGGCGCGCTGCAAAACGAGCCGCTTTTATCCGAGCCTTACAGAGTGCGCCCGCCATCGACCACCAGTACCTGGCCGGTGATGAATTTCGAATGTACGAGAAACAGGACCGTGTCGGCGATATCAGCGGGTTTGCCGGAACGGCGAAGCGGCGCCCGCTTGATAAAGTCACCTTCCCACTCCGGCGGGTCCCCTTCCATGGTGATCGTGCCCGGCGCGATGGCGTTGACGCGCACTTCCGGCGCGAGCGCCTTCGCCAGCACCTTCGTCAGCATGACCACTCCCGCTTTTGAAACGGAATGCGGGATATAGCCCGTCCATCCAAGCAGCCCGCCGGTGTCCGCGAAATTGATAATCACTCCCTGCGTTCTCTTGAGCAAAGGTGCGGCCGCCTGCGCGCAGAAAAAGGGCGCTCGCAAATTCGTGTCCAGCACAGCATCCCAGATTTCATCGGTCGTCGAAACCATGCTGGCGGGCAGAAAATTGGCGGCGTTGTTGACGAGAATATCGAGGCGCCCAAAATGTTTCGCCGCCTCGTCAAAGAGATGCTTGATTTCCGCCACGCTCCCAAGATCGGCGGCGATGGCAACCGCCCGCCGCCCGCGTCTTTCAATTTCCCGGACCGCATCCTGGGCCTCTCTCTCGGAACTGCGATAGTGAATGACAACGTCCGCGCCATCTTCGGCCAAGCGCAACCCGATCGCGCGTCCCAAGCGTTTCGCCGCCCCCGTAACAAGAGCCACGCGGCCATCGAGAGAATCACCTTTTTGCGCCGTCGGGTCCGTCATGGCTCAAGACGATACCATAGCCGCCAAGCGTCCACAGTTAACCCTGCGTCTTGACGCGGTCTGCCTGTCAAATGATGCAACCTGATAGAATCGGCGCTCAATGGAGGCGGAATGAATCTCGATCTTTTGGCGATTGCGGCTCATCCGGACGATGTGGAGCTGACTTGTGGCGGCACGCTGCTGAAAATGGCGCAGCGCGGCTACAAAACCGGCATTCTCGATTTGACCATGGGAGAAATGGGTACGCGCGGAACTCCGGAAATCCGCGCGCGCGAAGCGGCCAAGGCCGCA
>QHYN01000233.1 GCA_003224145.1 Acidobacteriota bacterium | reverse complement strand
GTGTTCGAGGCGCCGGTTCCAACTGTGGCTTGGATTCCAGCAGGCGAACGGGGCGCCCGCCACGGGCTACGCTTACGGCGGTGAGAAGTCCCGCTGCGGAGCCGCCAACAACGATAACTTCGCGGCCGCTGTTACCACCGAGGCTGAGCATCTTTGTTTTCCACAGTTCCGTAGATTCCAAGGACTCCCGTTCCTTGGAAGTCCGCTCTCCAGAGGTCTCCCCCGGGAAACGTAACCCGCTTCCCGCCCTATCCCTGGGGGATTGCACAAGAATTAACTGAAGGGGCTACAGTAAGTATAGCGGAACGACTCGCAGTGGCAAAGATGAAAAGGACTTCTATAAAATGAATTAGATAAGGTTACGGTAAATCACTGTCTTAGTCAGAAGGCTGAGCGGAAACCTGATGCGCCTGGCGTTCATACGGTGCGCGCTCCAGACACACAACGCCAAGAAAGATGACGGCCAGTGCCAAAGCTGCAAGAAAAGATGCGCCCCACGTGGTGAGGTAGTTGACGATGACAGCCGCGCTACCACCCAATGCACCGAGAAGATAGAGTGCGAGGACTGCGCCACGATGGCCAAGCCCCAGATTGGAAAGCCGGTGCGCCGCGTGGTCCTTGCCCGGTGCTGCGAAGGGCAGCAACCCGCGCCGGGCACGCGAAATCGTAACGAGCGTCGTATCAAAAATCGGCAAGCCAAGGATCAACACTGGAGCCAGCCACGAGGACAGATGCGTGGCATTCTCCATGCGCAACTTCAGCCCCAGCGTGGCCATCAAAAACCCCAAAAACATCGCACCACCATCACCCATGAAAATCTTCGCCGGTTTAAAATTCCAGCGCAAAAATCCCGTAGCGGCGCCAAGTACAGCGGCCGCCAGCGTCGTGACCAGCGTCTGTCCGTTGATGTATGCAAGCAAGGCGAAAAAGAGGGAACACATGGCGGCAACGCCCGCGCACAAGCCGTCCATGTGATCGAGAATGCTGAACGAGGCAGTAATGCCCACCACCCAGAGGGCCGTGAGCGCGGCGTCCAGAACATCGCCTTGGCGTCCTCCCAGGAGGATGCTGAAAACCTGAGCTCGAATGCCGCTTAGGAGCAAAATTCCTGCGGCCAGCGGCATGCCCACGAACAGCTTCACCTGATGATGGAGCAGCCCGCGGTCATCGAGGATGCCGACGGCCGCCACAAAGGTCGCGCCGATCAGGATACCGGCGATCTGTTCGCGCACGGGTCCCTGAAACGCCAGCAAGACGGCAACCACGACGGCAGCATACATCGCCAGCCCACCCAGAAGCGGAATGGGTGTGCGATGAACCTTGCGCGGCCCAGGCAGGTCGACCATGCCGACGCGCAATGCAAATGCGCGCACGGGAACGACCAGCATCATCGAAGCAAATAATGCGATGAAAAAAGCGAGCAGGCCTGTCGCCATGCAACCTCGTCTAGCGAGTGAGCTAGTTCCGCCCGGGCTAGTTTGGCCGGTGACTCACGATGTTCTTGCCGGGTTGGGTGTCCGGCTCCCAAGTCAAGAAAACAGATGACTGCCCCACGCAGCTCAAACACGATACAGTGATTTTTGTTTCGCGGCAATCCCCGGAGTTCCTCTGCCTCCGCATCATCGAGGTTATCTGGCAGATTCTTCATGAAGCACACCGTTACTCGGAAACAGCGCAGTTACCGTTCCGTCAGCATGCGCCCGAAGGTTCGCTTTACTTCTTCCTTGTCCTTGGTGGCATAGTACCAGTCGATGGTGCGCTTGAGTCCTTCCCGGAAGAGAACCTTCGGTTCCCATCCCAAGAGCTCCTTAGCGCGCGAATTATCGGCGACCCGGTTTAACGGACCCGTTGGCATATCAGGGCGCAGCTTGATTTCGGCCTTGTGTCCCGTGAATTCGCAGACCATTTTTGCGCAGTCGATGACGCGGATACGCTCCATCGTTCCCAGATTCACGGGTGTGCCGTCGTTAATCTTCTCGCCGGCCAGGATCGTTCCTTCAACAATGTCGTCGATGTAGGTCCAGTTGCGGATCTGCGTGCCGTCGCCCCACACCTCGAAAGGATTCTGCCCCAAAAAAGCGCGCGCGATCATGGCGATCACCGCGTGATTCTCTACGCCTCGCGGTCCGTATACCGTGAAGTAGCGGCAGGATGCGGTGCCCAGCCCGTGCTCCTTGGCGTAAGCCTGCAGCGTGAATTCCCCCATCAACTTGGCCCAGCCGTAGGTATTGTCAGCGTCATTCGGTCCTTTGGTGAGGTCTTCCGTCAGATAAATCTCTTTGTTCGTGTCCGATTGTAGAAAATTCGGATAAACGCAGCCGGAGGAGGCAAACACTACTTTTTTGACTTTGGCTTTGAGCGCCTCGGCAAATACCAGGCCGTCCAGGAAAAAATTCGACGCCGGGCCGGCCTGGTGCAAATCGACGTAGCCGCGACCGCCGTGGTCCGCGGCAAGATGAAAAACGACGTCGACTCCCTGCATTGCCGAGCGCGTAACGCCCGGTTCACGCAGGTCGGCTTGCAGAAAGTCCAGTTTCGCTGTGCCCAGGTGATGGCGAATGTTACCCAGATGTCCGCTGCTTAGATCATCTACGATGCGAACTTGTTTCACCCCGCGCGCAATCAAATGATCGGTAAGCATCGATCCAATGAACGAAGTTCCTCCGGTTACAAATACCGTCTTCCCGGTCCAAAACGTTTCCGTTGTCGTCACCCTTATCTTCCCTTCCTAATTTTCGAAAGCACTGCGATGGAATCGAGCATTTCCACGAATTTTTGCAGCTCGGCGACTCTATCATAGGCAGGTGCAGCGGCCCGCGCTGCGTCTCCCATGGTTTTCAGCTTGTTTCTGTCGGCTGCCAGCATGCGGACGGCCTCGACCAATTCCGCCGGTTTGTCCGGATCGGCGGCTACTGCAAATCCCTGCTGAATCCCCAGCGAGGCGACGTCCGTTTCCTTTGGCGCGACCGCAACAATCGGTTTCCCCGCTGCTAAAATTTCGTACATCTTGCTCGGTACCACCACGCCTTCCAAACCTCGCTTCACGGTGACAACATGCGCGTCGGCCGCCGCAAGAACCGACTGGATTTTCGCAGAGGGGAAATAGTCAAGAAAGCGAATATTTTCGGAACCTGCAGCCGCAGCTACCACCTCTGCGCGCCGGGCGCCATCGCCAACAAACACCAAGCCGACGCCGTCATGTGCGAGCCTGCGCGCTGCGGTTATCAAAGTATTCCACGCGCCGGAAAAACCCAGATTCCCCGCGTGCAGAAGAACGAAGGAAAAATTGCCGCGAATGGCGTGCACTACCTCTGGATCGGGCGTGGGCAGCGGCGCAGTGGGGGGAAGAACGTGCGCTCCGTCGCGAATGACCGCCACGCGCGAGGGTTTTACTCCCTTTGCGATGATCCGCGTTCGCATGTCCTCGCCGAGAACGACGACGCGATCGGCGCGCCGCAACGCCCAGCGGTGAAGTTTTTCCCAGATTCTCGCGAGGATGCCCAGTTCGACGATCGCGCCTCCCACAGCCATGTCCGGATACAAATCCCGAGTGTTGTACGCGAACGGTTTGCGTTTCAGCATGGCAACGAACGCGCTGATGATGCCTTGAAACGGCGGATCGGTCATGGCCAGCACGACGTCGCAGTTAACAAATAGCGCGCGCGAGGCCGCCAGCGCCGTGTAACTGAGATAGTTCAGCACTCGCTTTTTCATGTCGAATCGGGGAAACGCGGTCGAGCCCACGCGGATGACGCGCGCTCGGCCCATGATTTCCGTTTGATACAGCCGCCAGGCGCGCCGCTCACTCGGATCGTACGAGGGCCGGCCGCAGAGCACTGTAACTTGGTGGTGGACGGAAACCGTATCCACGACCGTGTGCGCCATCTTTGCGGTCGCTGATGTGTCTGGTGGATAGTAGAGATTGAGTAACAGAATCTTCATGCGTGTGAGAGCTGCTTCATGATGGCGACTGTCTGGTGATAAGGAAATCGCCGAGGACCAGCGCGTCCATTTGCGTGCGCTGGAAGCAGTGAATGGCTTCTTCCGGGCGGCAGACAATCGGTTCGTTGTCGTTGAACGACGTGTTTAGCACCACGGGAACACCGGTAAGATCGCGAAACGCAGAAATCAGAGCGTGGTAGCGGCGATTCGCTTCACGGGTGACGGTTTGCAGCCGGCCAGTTCCGTCAACGTGTGTTGGCGCTGGAATTTTGCCACGCTTCTCCGGGCGCACGGGATAAGCCAGCGTCATGAAGGGCGAGGGATAAGATTTTTCAAAATATTCTCCCGTGGCTTCCGCGAGAACCGAAGGGGCAAACGGCCGGAAGATCTCGCGATGCTTGATGCGCCGGTTGAGAATCTCTTTCATTTCCGGTCGGCGAGGGTCCGCCACGATACTGCGATTGCCCAGCGCGCGCGGTCCCCATTCCGCTCGGCCCTGAAACCAGCCCAGAATTTTCCCATTCCCGATGATCGCCGCGCTGCGCCTGGTTAACTCTTGTTCCGGCAGCTCAGCGATGGCGCACCCATTTTGAGCCAGGCCGTTCGATTCGATTGCGCGGCGAATATCTTCTCGCGAATAGTCCGGTCCCCAGTAGGCATGATTCATTACAAAGGAGCGTGGCCTGCCAAGAATCTGGTGCCACACGTAGAACGCCGCGCCCACGGCGAGTCCTCCATCGCCCGCGGCCGGGTGGACGTAAACCTTTTCGAACGGCGTGGCATCAAAAATTTTTCCATTAGCCAAACAATTGAACGCTACACCACCCGCCAAGCACACGGCCTTGAGCCCCGTCCGTTCAGCTAGGTTTTTCAGCATGCCGAGGTAAACCTCTTCCAGCCGCGTCTGCAATGAAGCAGCGAGATTTCGGTGCCGCTGCTCCAGCGCCTGCTCGGGAACGCGTGCCGGACCGAGCCGCCTCTCGAGTGCGTCCGAAAACAGTTTGCCCAGCGTGGGAGTCTTCCCGGCCTCCGCCCAGGACATTTCAGGGCCGGTGCGTTGGTGCGAAAAGTAAGCTAGCCCTAGCTCGAACGATTGGTTGTTGGAATCTGACTCGAAGCGCACGATATCGCGGAATACCTCCAACTGTTCGGGTTGCCCGTATGCCGCAAGTCCCATAACTTTGTATTCGTCACCGAATTTCAGGAAGCCCAGATACTGCGTGACCGCACTATAAAAAAGTCCCAGCGAATGCGGAAAGGCGACTACGCCATCGATTTTCATCCGGCTGCCGCTGCCTGTGCCCCACATAGTGCTCGCGAAATCGCCGAGTCCGTCCGCGGAAAGCAGCGCTGCACGTTCGAATGGTGAACAATAAAAACTGCTCGCCAGGTGCGCCTGATGATGCTCGATGCGATGAAACTTTGCGTTCATCTTCTTCGGATCGAAATCGAACGTCTGCGCCAGTGCTGCGGGAATGCCCTGGAATTTCACCAGCACCTTGGCGCGCTCTCGTACGAAGGAGGGCATGCGCAGCGCATAAAATATTTTGGTGGCCAGCCGCGCGTACGGGTTTCGCGGCACCGCTACGTGGTCTATCTCCGCCAGCGTCAGGCCTGCTTCCTTCAGGCAATAGCGAATCGCTTGCGCAGGGAATCCTGCTGCATATTTGACGCGGTTAAACCGTTCCTCTTCGACGGCTGCAATCAACTGGCCGTCGCAGACAATCGCCGCCGAAGCGTTTGCGTGGTACGCATTAATCCCCAGGATATTCATCGCGCAATGGGTCAGTGTACCTCAGCTGGACAGCTCACGCGGTGAGGTGTCGGCGGCACCACTCATTCAGGACATACAAAGACCACGGGCGGGACCATGTGGTCTTCCCTGCAAGAAAGTCGTTCCAAACACCTGGCATCCCGCCAGGCCGCAGGAAGGGCGCCAAAGTCGGCGAGGGCTCGGCGAAACTCGCATCCAGCTTGACGCGCAGCGGCCCACGCAACCATTCCTCCCACGGCAGCGTGAACGTACGTTTCCGCTGCGCGAAAACCTCCTCCGGCAGCAAGTCCCCGAGCGCCTCAACAAGCAGGGCTTTTTGTGCGCCCGCCCGCCGCCTCGCCGCGTCAGGCAAGGACCACACAAATTCAACCAGCGGCGTATCCAGCAGCGGCACGCGAACTTCGAGCGATTGCGCCATGCTGACCGCATCTGTATCCCGCAGTAGTGTGCTCACCATGTAATTCCGCATCTCCAGCCAGGAAATTCCCCCAATCGGTTCCAGCTTGCGTGCCTCATCGGCGCCTCTTTGCAGCCACCCAAGCCAAGTCGGTTCGAGCGTCACGCCATCCGCCCCGACCGTGCTAGGCCGGAATCGCGGCTCGATGATTCTTTCCAGTCTTCCCGGCGGGAAGAGCGTGCGTGCAAAAAAATAGGGATGCGGCAACGCATCGGGATATATCCAGGCCCCAGCCGTTTTGCGTCCGGCGTCCGGCGAGACTCGCCACGCGGCAAAGAACAGCCCCGTCCATCGCCTTATCCTTGCGGGCACAAACCAGGCGCTTCGAATCAGTTTTGCAAACCGCGGCGTATCCGCAAAGGTCGGATATCCAGCGAAGAGCTCATCGCCGCCCAGACCAGAGAGAGCAACCTTGAGGCCTACTTTCCGCGCGGCCCACGAAACAAAATACGTATTCACCGCATCCATCGTGGGCTGGTCCAGAGCGGCAATCGCCTCGTCCAGCCGCGATACAATCGTCTCTCCATTCAACGGCACTTCGGTGTGCTTGGTCCGACAGCGCTTCGCGATGACTCGCGCCAAATCTGCTTCGTCAAACGCCGTGCCAGGAAACGTCAGCGTGAAGCTCTGAATCCCCGCCTGTGCCTTTGCCGCAAGCGATGCGATCGCTCCTGAATCCAATCCGCTCGACAGAAATAATCCCACCGGCACATCCGCGATCAGGTGCGCCCGCACGGCATCTTCAAGCATCGGCCTTAATTTTTTGGCTGCCGACGTGAAGTCTCGTGGTTTCCGTGTGTCGCGGGCCGCCGGTGAAAGCGCGGGGTCCCACCACTGCCGCGCGCGCGGCGTCCGGCGGCGTTCCGGAACGTGCAGGAGCATTCGGTGTCCCGGAGGCAAGGAAAACACTCCCTCGATGAGCGTCACCGGCTCGCTCACACTCCCAAACAGCAGGTATGCCGTCAAAGCGTCTTGCGACAGACGTCTCGAGACGGTGCCTGAGGCAAGAAGCGCGCGAACCTCCGAAGCAAAGGCAAATCCATCAGGAGTTTGCGTGTAATACAGTGGCTTGATTCCCAGCGGATCCCGCGCCAGAAACAGAATCGGCGTGGTTGCGTAGCGCTTGCGCAGATCAAGCAAGGCAAAGGCAAACATCCCACGCAGTTCGGTGAGCGTGTCTTCCCCCCACTCCTCCCATGCGTGGACGAGTACTTCCGTGTCGGAACCCGTGATAAAGGAATGCCCGCAAAGGACCAGGCGCTCGCGCAGTTCGCGATAGTTGTAGAGCTCGCCGTTGAGGACTACAGCGACCTCTTTGGTTTCGTTCCAGAGGGGTTGGTGTCCGCCGGCCAGATCGATGATACTCAGCCGGCGCATCCCCAGGGCGAGTCCTGGCGAGCGCCTATCGCAAACGAGAAATCCTTCGTCATCCGGGCCGCGATGGCGCATCGCTGCGGCCATCGTCCGCACACACAGCTCCGCTTCGACGTTGTGCGAGGCGAAGGCGACTCCGCAGATGCCGCACACGCTACTGTTTGATCTCCGGCGTCGAGAAGAAGGCTACACCGGCTCGGATCATGTGTTCGCGCAAGTGGAAGCGCGGTATCCTGAGTCGGCTGTCTGCATACCAGGCAAGCACGAACCGCAGCATCGAAAAGAAGAGTGTCGCCGCGGCGGCCAGCACCAGGTAAAAAAACGATTGGCGTTCCAGCAGCAGGCTCCAGTCTACCGCCTCGTCCCAGCCCGGGTAGATCCAATCTAAAAGCTTCCTGAGATGAAGACCGTCGAGTGGCAGCCGCGCCAAGCGTACGTGCGCGAAGCTTTCATAATTGTATTCGCGAGGATAATTTGGGATGGCGCTGACCGCTTGCTCCAAGATCGCCGGGTTCTGAAGATCCTTGCGCGTCAGAAAGCGGCCCTGCGCGTCTTTCATGATCACACGGTAACTGGGATCGACGATGACCCAGCGCTGGTTGATCAGTACCTCCGCCACGACGTGTTTTGCGTTGCGATCGGGTGTCAGTAAGAGCAGGCGGCGTACTTGCAGATCGGAGGCCCGCGCTAAATTCAGGAACGCGTTCGTTGCCGTTCCACACACTCTCAACAATTGCGCGTAGTTGAGAGTTATTTCAGGATCGCGCCGCGCCAGCGTATCCGGGCTCTCCGCGATCCCCCGCGACGGCTCGGCACGCATCCAATTCAGAATTGCTTCCACTTTTTCTTCCGCCGGCAGGAAGTTCGGCACGATCGCATCCGAGTAGCCGTCCAGATATCGCCGGACCGAAAATTCTCGGACTCCCATGTAAGCCAGAGCGAACAGCGCCGCAGCCAGGAGCACGTTACTGCTCCACCAGACCGTGCGGAAGACTGGATGTCTTGATTTTCGCACTGAAAAATCATTCCAATCGCCCGGTCTGTCCCCGTCCTGCGCATTGAGAGACACACCCAGCGTACAAGCTTTCCATTTCGCGGACGGGACTGTCCCATCCGAGATTCAAAGTGACTTTAGCGCATCCGCCCTTCAGCTGTCCACGAAGTTCCTTATCGCCTAGAACCCGCGCGAGCGCCTCGGCCAGCTCTCCCGAACTGTGCCCCACCACCAGCCCGGCTGCGTTCGCCAGCAGCGGCGCAATCCCGCACTGTTCTGTCACAATAGCCGGCGTACCGGCCGCAACTGCTTCCGCTGCCGTATTGCCGAAGTTTTCATTTTGGGAAGGCAGGACGAAGACATCCGCGTCCCGGTACGCCGCCCATTTGTCCCGGCCAAACACCGGTCCCGTAATCTGAACATTCGCCCTCACTCCCAGGTAAGAAGCCAGTTGCTCCAGTTGTGATTTCACGCCGCCTTCGTCAGGTCCCGCGAAGACCAGCATCAGGGGCATCCCCCCGAATCTCTTTACGATCTCCGCAAAAGCCCGCAGCAGCAAATCCGGGCTCTTCTTCACAGAGAGACGTCCCAAAAAGAGGACGAGTTTCGTGTCCTTCGAGATCCCAAGCGCCTTTCGAAACATTCCGCTCTCCGGCCAAGACTTCGGCACTTCCACTCCATTCCGGCGCATCAGCACTTTCGTTCGGGGAATCCCGCCCGCCAGGAGTTCTTCGATCTCCTGCTCTGACGTGCCCACAACATGACTCGCGCCTTGGAGCAACTTTCGGCCCCAGAGGCGGTGATACAGTCGCTTAAGCCACAGATTCCGCACGATGGGCATAAACATCCCGATAGGCTCGACCACATACGGAATCGCCCTCTTCCGGCACGCCGCCGCTACCGCAGGCCCGAGCAAATCGTACAATCCAAAAATGTGGACGATATCGAACTTTGGCAGCCACACCCGGCAATACCGATCCACTGCTGGGTTCCAGCTCACTCGCCGGTAATGCAGCCAGGTTGGAAGATAGATGGCCTCCACATCGTTTACCCTTCGTCGCCAGCCGAAGGGCGACCGTTCCGTTGTGACCTTCTCTCCCTGGATTTCTGTGCGTTTCTCCAGCCCCCAGTCCGCAGTCAGGACCGTCACCCCGTGCCCTCTTTGCGCCATACCTTCTGCGAGAGCGCGCACTTTCACGGGCGGCCCTCCGAATTCCAGAAAAGGGGCGTAGGTTTCCGTAACCTTCAGGATTCGCATTGATCGCGTAATATTTTTTTCAATGCTTTGGCGAAGCCCTGGAACCGGTACTCGTGGTCCACAGTTTGCCGCCCGCGCACACCCATCTCTTTCGCATGCGCCGGGTCCGCCAAAAGAGTATGAATAGCCGTGGCCAATTGGATCGGATCACCGTGCGGCACCAGATAGCCGGTCACGCCGTCCTGGATAATCTCCGGCGCTCCGCCGTGCGCGCCTCCGATCACCGGCTTGCCGCAAGCCATGGCCTCCAGGTACACCATTCCGAAGCCTTCCCCGCGGCTGGGCAATGCGAAAATTTCGCACGCTGCATAGCACGCTC
Organism: Acidobacteriota bacterium; assembly: GCA_003224145.1. Classification (GTDB taxonomy): domain Bacteria; phylum Acidobacteriota; class Terriglobia; order Acidiferrales; family UBA7541; genus Acidiferrum. The sequence continues at coordinate 19,976 of QHYN01000233.1, read as the reverse complement.
CCAACTCCGCGTTACTTAACCCGCTCAGAAAATGGACGTGCCGTTCCACCCCGTTTTTATCGGCCAGATCCTCGAGCCACGCCCGGTCCTCTCCCGATCCTGCCAGGACCAGATGCAATTCCGGCCAATCCCTTAGCAGCCGCGGCAGCGCCGTGACCAGCGTGTCCATGCCTTTGTATCGTTCCGTGGCCAGCCAGCGGCCCACGGCTAAAATCACCCGGCCACTTGGAAAATCCCCCGGCGGAAGGGGTGGCGCCCCCGCTGCAAGGAGCGATTCGAATTGCGGATCGAGCGCCCACGGAAGCACGCGAATGCGCTCACGCGTGACCTCCTGCTGCGACGCCACTTGCTCGGCTGTATCGCGGCTCGGCGCCAGCACCAGATTTGCTTGCCGCAGCGCGCGCCTTCGCAAGGCGCCGAGCGGTTCCCATACTTCAATGCCGTGCGTGCAGATAATGCTCTTCATGCGCGGCGCCACCACACGCATAGCCTGCACGACCGGCCCCAGGTTCGGATGCCCAGCCAGCACCAACTGGGCTTTGCGTCGCGCTGCCCGTACCGCGGTAGCCGCAAACCGCACTTTTTGCCGGTCGCACCCTGTAAACACAAATTCCCGCCCGCCCAGCGCCATGCGGTGCAGTTCCCGCGAATCATTCAAGCTGAGCAATCGGCACTCCCAGCCGCGGCTGGACGCGAATTCCGTCAGCACCGCGGCCAAGTGTCGCCCCACGCGCTGCACCCCGCCGGGGGCGTCCAGTTCCGGGAAGAGGCCAATGACCACGCGCTGAGTCTGCCAAGCGCCGAGCTTAATGGCAAGCCCCGATGCGGCTAACAGAGAGGGAGAAGATGCTATGGAAAGTATACGTGCTGCCAACTGGTGATAGAATGGGTTTTCCCGCCGGATTATGAACAAGCCTGCTCCGATCCCCTGGTTGCGGCTCCTTGTTTTCCTCCTTTATGTTGTCCTGATGGGAATTTTTGTCCAGCTCACAGCCACCAGAATTCTGGGCACCAACTTACAAAGCGGGAACTCCAAGGAAAAGCTTCACTCTGTGGTTTCTCGTCATCGGCTCACACCTCCTTTGCGAAGCGCAAGCGTCATCCTGCGCTATAGCCCCGACGGCAGGTATTTGTCGCTCCAGAATCCTTCTGGCATCTACATTTTGTCGCGCAATCCGCTCCGCCTCGTCACCTATATCGTCGCGCCGCATAGCTACGAAGCCGTTTTTTCTGCTGATTCCCAATCGATCATTGCCGTTTCGTTCGGCCTGAGCTACGGCCGGTGGAATGTCGAAGATACTAGAAAGCTGGCGGGCAAAGACCTGCGGATTCCTGACGGATGTATTGATGCCGAACTCTCACCCCACGCGGACCTCCTTGCCTGCTATCGTCCAGACTTCAGCCTCGGCCTGTACCAACTCTCTACGGATCAGTGGGTTTTCTCGGAACAGTTTCATTCCCCGGATCCCCGTTTCTTCTTTGTCCCTGTGCCCCTCGATATGGATACCGCCTTTGCCGGCGCCTTTGGATTCGTGCTTTCGAATGATCTGAAACCACTCGCAAGCAGACACATCATCAGACTCCTGATGGCCTTTTCGCCGGACGGCAAGACGCTTATTGCTGGCGACCCGCGTGATGCGGTTCGCGTCGATCTGGAAATACATAAAAAAGCAAGTCTGCCGGGAAGCCTGCAGAAGCACTTGACCGGCACTTTTGTCATTCGCGATGAAAATCGCGTTCTGGCTATCGACCGTGAGAAGCCAGATCGCCCTGCAATTTTGTCCTTGACAAACGGAGAGATCCTTTCGAATCCAGCGTTTAGAGCGGATTCTGCACGCTTGGCGGACAATTCACGATACCTCTTCTTGCAGGACGGGGGAGTGCCTGGCGTCCGCGCCTTTGACTTGGAGAAAAACCTTGAAGTAAAGCTACCAGAGAATATTGGTGCCGATATCTACGCCTCGGAACTGGCGGTATACGACGCGAACGGAGATGTGTCCCTCTATCACCTCGGCGAAAGCCTCCCCTTTGCAGTGATCTCTTTGCCTCTGGATGACTTACCGATTCTCCGAAGCGCCTGTCTTGCTCCGGATTTCGATGAACTCGCCATAGCCGTCGACGGAGTGGGAGGTCTTTTTCGCATTGATACCGGGAAGCGCGTTGCTGGCTTTCCCCGTTTCTCCGCAGCGAATTTGGCGGAACAATCCACTGGTTTCCTCCTGATGCCGGCCCGGCGTACAGTCCCACAGCAGGTGGTGCAGTTGGATACGCAAGTCGGGACCACCTCTCCCGCCTGGACGGGTGGGAAGAGCCACCTCCATTCGGGGGGTTCCGTCCTCTTGGAGTATTCCTTTGAGAGTCCCATGGGGAGGGGCATTTTGACCGTAACAGAGCGTGGCCTCCCCTTCATGCTCCGAGCGCTTGAACCGGCGAGTGGCAAAGAATTTTGGAAGAGGGGCTTTACCGAGGACCCGCCCATACCCTTTGCAGATCCCCAAGGGGAGCACCTCGTCCTCGGCTGGAAAGCGAAAACCGAGGGAGCGAGACAAGCCACCAAGCACAGCTCGGACGCGACCAAAACAGCTTTTAAGAAGGCCAAGCTCGGGGATCACGATTCCTTCTTCGAGGTGCTTGAGGCTCGCTCGGGGAAGTCTTTGGGCGGCGTCTTGGTGCAGGCTGGGAACGGCGCGAGTAGCTTCGAGTCTGCGTTTTCTGAGGGCGGCATGTTGTTTCTGCAGAAGGATGTTGTTCGAGTGTCCGTTTATTCCTTGCAGGATAGCCAGCTCAAGTCTCGACTGGTGGGCGAGCGGCTGGCTGCGAGTGCCGCCTCCAGCCTTTTTGCCGTGTCAGAAGGATTAGGCCGGTTGAGTATCTACGATCTACAGTCTCTTGCCAAGCTGGACCAGCAGGTCTTCGCCGACGACCTTGCCTATATTCACTTTTCTGCGGATGGAAAGCGGCTTTTCGTCCTCACCGAACACCAGGCTGCCATCATCCTGGATGTAAGTGATGTGCGCAACGCAGGTGTCCAGGCTTCCCAAACAAAAGAAGACAAGAACTAGAGAATTGACCCGCTGAGCGCATTCAGTTCTGGGAAGAGGCCAATGACCACGCGCTGAGTCTGCCAAGCGCGACGCAGGAACGTAAGACATGAGATGCAGGAACGTTCGTTTAGCCGGCAGCTCTCCTGAGCAGGGGGACCAACTCCGTCAGGCGATCCAGATAAATATCCGCAGGATATGCAGCGCGGTCGTGCGTCCCGAATCCGTAATTCACTGTTACTGCCAGCGTCCCCGCGTTTCGCGCCGTCTGTACATCCACTTCCGAATCGCCGATCAGCATCGCTTCTTCAGGAGCCGCGCCGAATTCCTCAAGAATTCTTCGCGCGCCCAGCGGATCCGGCTTCTTCGTCTCAAAACTGTTCCCCCCGTACACCGCCCGGAAATATTTCGCCAGCCCCAGCCCTTCCAGAATCCGCACACTCACGCGCACGGGCTTGTTGGTCAGGACGGCCATGGAGAATCCGCGAAGTTCGTCGAGCGCCTCCGTAACTCCCGGATAAGCGCACGTTGAGTCCAGTTTGTGTTCTTCGTAATGCGCAAGGAAAAACTTCAGCGCCCTCTCGCGCTCGGCTTCCGTGGCCCCATTTCCCAGGGCCTGCCCGATCAGTTGCGGCGCGCCATGCCCGATGTAGCCGGAAATGGTGTCCTCATGCAGCGTCTCGCGCCCCATACCTTGAAGCATCGCGTTGACGGACTGGATCAAGTCGCGTTTCGAATCAATCAGTGTGCCGTCCAAATCGAAGATCAGCGCGTGGACGGCAGAAAAATTCGCCCTCGCCATAAACCATTTATTCTAATATGTCCGCATCCGCGCCACAGTCACCAATCTCCCATCAAAATTAACGTTTCACCCTTTTCGAAATCTTCACCTCTTCGCGTAAACTGGAAGGCCTCCCTGGCAGCATAAAGTCTTTCCGGAGACCCTATGGCCCAGGTTTTTCCCTTTCGCGCGTTTCGTTACAACCCGGCCCGTGCCCCGTTCGAACGCGTCCTCACGCAGCCCTACGACAAGATTTCTCCTGCCATGCAGGAAAAATACTACGCCGCCGACCCGCATAACCTCATCACCGTCGAGAAAGGCCGCAGCTATCCCGACGACACGCCGCAAAATAACGTGTACGCTCGCGCCGCCGCTGCCCTTGATGATTGGATTCGCAGCAACATTATCCAGCAGGACCCCGCTCCTTCCTTCTATGCCTACACCCAGGAATACACCGTGCCCGGCACCGAAGAGCGCCGCGCCCGCCGCGGCTTCATCGGCGCGGGCCAGCTCGAGGAATATTCCGCCGGCATCGTCTTTCGCCACGAACAAACTCTTTTCGGGCCCAAGGCCGACCGCCTCGAGCTCCTCCGCCATACGAAAATCCATACCGGCCAGCTCTTCATGCTTTATTCCGATCCGCGACGGCGCATCGACACCATTCTCGACGAAGTCGCGGCGTCCTACGCTCCTGTTACTGAGCTCCGCGATGAATACGGCGTCGTCCACCGCCTGTGGATCATCGCCGATCCCGAACGAGTCGCCGCCATCCAAAAAGTCATGGAAGAACACAAGCTCGTCATCGCCGACGGCCATCACCGTTACGAGACCGCTCTCAACTATCGCAACGAATGCCGCGCTCGCGCAGGAAAAATCGATCCCGACGCGCCCTTCGAACACGTCATGATGACCTTCATCAACACGCACAGCGAAGGCCTCACCATTCTGCCCACCCACCGCGTCGGCACTCACATCCACGATTTTTCCTGGCCCGCGGCGCGCCGCCACCTCGAACCCTGGTTCGCTGCGGATGCATTTCCCTTCAAAGATGAGGAGAAGAAGGCGGAAGCGCGAAAGAAATTTCTTGCGCGGTTGGCCAGCGCTCGCGAAAAGCGCGCCATCGGCGTCTATCCTGCGGCTGAGCCGCAAAAGCGCGCTTTCTACGTGCTGACCCTGCGCGAAGGCGCGAATCTTTCCCAGCTTCTCCCCAGCGTCTCGCCGCTCCAGCGAGAACTCGACGTCGTCCTCCTTCACGAAGGAATTCTCGAGCCCGCTCTCGGCATCACCCCACAAGCGGTCACCGCTGAAGCCAATCTCACCTACGAGCGTGAAGCGGCCGCCGCTCTCGACGCCGTGGACTCCGGCCGTGCGCAAATCTCTTTTCTGCTCAATCCCTGCGCCGTCGAGCAAGTTATGAAAGTCGCCATCGCCGGCGAAGTTCTGCCCCAGAAGTCCACCGATTTCTACCCCAAGCTCCTCAGCGGCATCACCATGTACCGCCTCGTCCCATCCCCGTAGCCTCGGCCTTTTGTCCTGTTTCGGACAAAAACCTCCATGGAGTCGCCTCTGCCCTTAGCAATACCGCTTTCTCTAAGCTGCGCATCCCCAAAGGCTCGCTAAAAATCGGGCTTTACATATTCCTATATGAGAATGTATTATTGTCCCATGCCTCGTGCAGCCACCACCTCCGACGCTTTCAACGCAGTCGCCGAGCCCCGCCGTCGCGAGATCCTCAACTATCTTGCGCTTCAGGAGCGCCCCGTTGGTGACATCGTGGAAAGCCTAGGCCTGGAGCAGCCTTCCGTCTCAAAGCACCTTCGCGTTCTCCGCGAAGTGGGCCTCGTCCACGTGCGCCGCGATGGCCGCCAGATGCTCTACCGGACGAACGCCGAGGCCATCCGCCCGCTTCACGAGTGGACTGGCACCTTCGAGCGCTTCTGGCGGCACCAGTTGCATCGCATCAAGGAGCGCGCCGAGGAAAAGATGAAAACAGTTCGATCGGATTTCAATGTAAGGAATTTCAATTCAAGGAGGAAAGATGATCCCAACAACAGCCATTGAGAATCTGACGTTAAACGTCACCCAGGAGATCCACGTCCGCGCGCCGCTGGATGTCACCTTCGCGGCGCTCGTCGACCAACTCGGCCCGTACAACGAAATGCCCGATGGCACGCCCATGCCCATGAAGCTTGAGCCCTGGCCCGGCGGTCGCTGGTTCCGCGACCTCGGTGACGGCAACGGCCATTTCTGGGGCCATGTTCAAGCCATCAAGCGCCCCACTCTGCTGGAGATTACCGGTCCATTGTTCATGTCCTATCCTGTCGCTTCCAACGTGCAATACCGCTTGAGCGAAGCAGACGGCGGAACATTGATCCAGTTCCGGCACTCCGCTCTTGGCCTTATTCAGGACGACCACAGAGCTGGCGTGACCAAAGGCTGGTCCTACATTCACGAGAAAGTTCGCCAGCGCGCGGAGGGATCGCGCTCCAAATCCGCCTCCATCCAATAGGGTTTCCACTTTCCGAACAAAAGGAGAATCGCCATGTCCATTGCACAATCATTGCTCGTAGAGTTTGAAGCACAGGCGCCCATCACACGGAAATTTCTGGAGCGGCTGCCGGAAGATAAATTGACCTGGAAGCCGCACGAGAAATCCATGTCCGCTGGGCAACTCGCGTACCATCTCGCCTTCGTACCGGGCGGAGTCGTTCGCTTCCTGCAAAACAATCCGGCGGAAGCTCCAGGCTTTGCCAACTTTCCACAACCAGCGAGCCGTCAAGAGATCCTCAAGGCGTTTGAGGAAAGCATCGCCGCGGTGCGGAGCCTACTGCCAAAGTTCGATGACGCGGCAATGAGGGAAACCTGGCGCATGGTTGCCGGTGGACGGGAGGTCCTGGCTCAACCTCGAGCGGAGTTCTTGCGCGATGTCATGCTCAGCCATTGGTACCAGCATCGCGGCCAGTTCAGCGTCTACTTGCGCCTGCTCAATGTCGCAGTGCCTGCAAGTTGGGGCCCCAGCGCCGACGAACCACCGCTTTTCTTGCAGAAGAGGCAATCGGCATAGGCCCGTGTAGTGGCCCAACAAAGGATGAACCTATGTGCCCGGAGTGTTTCGGAACTCTCGCGCTGATGATTGCGGGCGCAACCTCGACAGGTGGAGTGACCGCGCTCCTCGTGAGGTTGCTTCGCGCCAGGCATAGCGCGGTCAAACTTTTTGCAACACCTAAACCAAAGGAGAAATCATCATGAGCACTATCCAAGTAGCGTATCCGAAAGCCGTGTCGCGAGCCGACTGGCTTGCGGCTCGCAAGAAACTCCTGTCGAAGGAGAAAGAACTCACCCATTTGCGCGACGCGCTCAGCGCCGAGCGCCGCCAGCTGCCCTGGGTCAAAGTCGAGAAGGACTACGTCTTCGATTCCCCTGGCGGAAAGAAAACTCTCGCGGCCCTTTTCGACGGCAGAAGCCAGCTCGTCGTCTACCATTTCATGTTTGGCCCGGACTGGAAAGAGGGTTGCCCCAGCTGCTCGATGGCCGCCGATCATTTCGACGGCAGCATTCTCCATCTTGCGCAACGCGACGTGACACTCATCGCCATTTCACGGGCGCCTCTGCCCCAGATCGAGGCTTTCCAGAAACGTATGGGCTGGCGCTTTCAGTGGGTTTCATCGTATGCGAACGACTTCAACCGCGACTATCGCGTGTCGTTCAAGAAGGACGAAGTCGCCAAAGGCAACATCTACAATTTCGATACCACCGGATTTCCCAGCGACGAAGCTCCCGGCCTGAGCGTCTTCCACAAAGACGCTGCCAGCAACATCTTCCATACCTATTCCACCTACGGCCGTGGCCTCGAGGAGTTGCTTGGCCCTTACACCTTCCTCGACCGCGTGCCCAAAGGCCGCGACGAATCCGCCATGTCGCCCCATCCCATGGCCTGGGTCCGCCACCACGATCGCTATAGTCCCAATTACTTCGCCGAGCCTGCGGAATCGGCCGCTCGTGCCAATAGCTCCGCTGCTGGCTGCTGCGCCGAGCACTCGTAACAGTTCATCGGCGCTGTGAAAGAGCTCGCGCTAATCCTGCTGTGAAGAAGGATCTTCCTTACTGGGTTTTGGACCAGGGAGGAACAACGCCGGTCATGCGGGCGTAGGCCACGAGTTGCCCCATGTGCTCGTTGGCGTGAACGATGATGCGCAGATACATGCCGTCCACGGTGGCGTCGCGATCCATGATGCGAACTTTGCGCTCGAGATCTTTCGGCGTGACGGCCGAGTGGGCTTGCTTAACGGCCTCCAGCGAACGTTTCAGCCAGTTGATCACGTCGGCCTTCGCGGTGACGGTCTTCTCCATGCCTTCTTTCATGTCGGCGGGCATTTTGGGCCCGGTTACGCTCAGCAAGTAAAAATTGGCCAAGGCGATGTGCATGTAGACTTCGCTGGTGGAACGCACGCCCGGCGCGGGGCGCCAGCCGAATTTTTCCTCAGGCGTGGCTTCAGCGAGCGCGATCAATTGACTGGAGACGTGGCGCCACTCTCCGTCGTAGCCTTGCCAGAGCCCTTCCAGCGAATCTTGCGCAAACACAGGGCGCACGGGGATGGCAAATAAAAGGAGTGCAAAAAGCACTTTTCTCATTGTTCTCTCCTCTCCGGGACTCTCCTCGGCCACGGGGACTTGTCGCTGAGACTAAGAAAGAAGCCATTCTATTCCTTTTGCGCCGATGAGAACGATTCTTTCGCGCCGCGTTCGCCGGCGTTGCCAGTGGCACACAGTCGTGGAGGCTGCAACACGGCTGCCGGGTGCCGTTCATGCTCGCATTTGACGCCAAGTGATTGAACAGCTGACACTTGAGCCCTTCCCTGGCGCCAAACGCCCCTGGCGCGTCTCTTGCACTCCGAACCACGCACCATCACAACGGGGAGGAGTCCATGCAAATTTTCGCGGAGAAGTGGATTAATAACAGGGCCTGGAGGCGCTTTGCACTGGTGCTTCTGGCGTTTACCACGATTTTGGCAGGATGGGCGCCCGGGGCACAAAGAGACGACGGCGGCACGCCGCGCGTCGGCGAAGGATGCTTGCTTTACCGTTCACCGGTCTCCGGTCGCTACGAGACCGTGCCGCTGGTGCACACGGACGTGGTGCTGGACGTGCGCGGGTTGGTAGTCGCGGCGACGGTAACCCAGCAATACGCCAACAACACCAACGAGCCGATCGAGGCGGTATACGTTTTTCCGTTGCCTCACGACGCCGCGGTGTACGACATGGAAATTCGCATCGGCAACCGCGTGATTCGCAGCGTGATCCGCGAACGCGAGGAGGCCAAGCGTGCCTATGAAGCGGCGAAGTCCGAAGGCAAGCGCGCCGCGTTGGTGGAAGAGGAGCGGCCCAACATTTTCACCGCGTCCGTGGCGAACCTAATGCCCGGCGACCACGTGGACGTGCGGTTGCGGTACGTCGAGTCGTTGCGCTGGGAAGAGTCGCACGTGCGGCTGGTTTTCCCGATGGTCGTAGGTCCGCGCTACATCACCGGCACGGAGGCCGTCGGCCATGATGGGACCGGATGGGCCGCGGACAGCGACGCCGTGCCTGACGCATCGCGAATCACTCCGCCGGTGCGCAATCCCGAGACGCGCCCGGGCCACGACATCTCGCTCGCCGTGGATCTCGACGCCGGCTTCGAATTCGGAGCGATAAAGAGCGTTTCTCATGAAATCACTGTGCGCCGCCTGGCCGACGGCCGCCAGCACATCGAGCTTGCGAGCGGAGCCACGATTCCCAACAAAGACTTTGTCCTTGAAGTACAGCAGGCGGAGAGTACGCAACCCAAGACCGCCCTCTTTCTTTCTCCCGAGCGTGACTCCGGCGAGACTCATTTTCTTCTGACCGCGTTTCCGCCGACGGTGCAACCCACCAAGCGAGTCCCTGTGGAAATGCTCTACCTGATCGACGTGTCCGGCTCGATGGCCGGCACATCAATCCAGCAGGCTCGCGAAGCGCTGCTGCAAGCTTTGGACCGGCTCCGGCCCAGCGATCGCTTAGGTATCCTGGCGTTCAATCACAGCTATTACGAGTTTTCGTCTGAGCCGTTGACCGCTAGCCCGGAAAATGTCGAAGCCGCGCGGCGTTATGTGCATGGACTCGAGGCGGGCGGCGGCACGGAGATGCTCCCGGCGCTGCTCCACGTGATGCGGAAGCCGGAAACTCCCGGGTACTTGCGGCATATCGTGCTGCTGACGGACGGCGACCTCGGCAACGAAGAACAGATTTTCGCGGCCCTGCGGCAAGCCTTGGGCGGCGCGCGTCTGTACACCGTGGCCATCGGCAGCGCTCCGAATTTTTTCCTGGCCACGAAAATGGCGCAATTCGGGCGCGGCAGCTTCAGGCACATCGCGGACATCAGCGAGATTCGCGAGCAGATGGGCCGGCTGCTCGAGACCATCGAAAGCCCTGTGCTGACCGATGTGAGATTGTCGTTTGAAGGCGTCGAGTTGGCGGAAGTCTACCCGCAGCGTCTGCCGGATTTATTCCTGCGGCAGCCGCTGTTGATTTACGGGCGCATCTCACAAGGCCGCAAGGGTGTCGTGCACCTAACCGCGCGTGCGGGCGATCAGCCGTTTGAGGCGAGTTTCGCTTTCGACGCTTCAACGGCGTCGTTCCACCCGGGTATTACCACGCTCTGGGCGAGACAACGCGTGGAAGATTTGATGGATCGCTGGCGAGTATCGGATGAAGACGCAAGGGCCAATGTTCGAGCCAGTTTGATTGCTCACGCCATCCGCTACCGGCTAGTGACGCGCTTTACATCGCTGCTGGCGGTCGAGGAAATCGTCGCGAATATGGGAGGCGAGTCCAGAACGGTGGCCGTGCCCGCGGAGTTGCCAGCCGGCATGCAATTGGACAAAGTCTTTGGCGCACCAGCCACGGGCACTGCGGACGCGTTTCTTGAGGCACTCGGCATTGTGCTCCTCTTCACAGGCATCTTACTAAGCATCGTGCTGCGGCGCTTTGGCCAGAGAGTAGGAGCAGTCTCGTGAAGCCTCTGCGGATCTTCGTTGCGCTGACGCTCATGGCAGGACTATGCCTCACGGGCCGCGCCGAGTACCTGCACGCAAAGGCAGAGCTTGCGGGCGTCTTGATTCGCCGTGCCTGGGATGAGACCGTGCGCCTGGGCAAGTCGCACCCCCCATGGCCTTGGGCCGACACCTATCCCGTGGCGCGATTGCGCATTCCGCGCATCGGCTACGACGAAATTGTGCTGGAGGGCGCGACCCCTCGCACGCTTGCTTTTGGTCCCGCGCGACTGTTCAGTGGGGCCGACTTGGGAGAGCCCGGCAATCTGGAACTAGCAGGGCACCGCACGAGCTGGTTTCGGCCGCTGGAGGCGCTGGAACTGGGAGACAAAATTCAGGTTCAGTGGTTCGACCCTCGCAAGCACGAACTCCGCGAGCGAAACTACACCGTGGATGTCATTCGCATCGTAGCTCCCGAAGATGTGACTTTGCTGGCGCCGACGTCCGAGGATGCTTTGACTCTGATAACCTGTTACCCCTTCGGACGCAGCCCCCGCTCCCCGCAGCGCTTCGTGGTCCGTGCTTCTCCGGCTGGCAGGGGCAGTATGAGTTTGCTAGTACCGTTCCAACTGTAGGCCCTGAATTGGTCTGGTGCGATACGGTGATTCCGTATCACCGGTTTTTTTAGGTGACTAGTGACAAAAAGCTGGAACGGCACTAGACTGGCGCGGCACCGAGGGGCAATTTGAGGCAAAAAACGCGAAGACGGTTTCTGGCAGAGACTGCTGGGTCGGCGGCGGGAGTATTGTTTTGGCCGGGGCTGAAGACGGCGTTCGCAGCAGACAGCGGGCCGCACATCGAGTTTCCCGCAGCGGCGCGGGAGCGGATTGCGATTGCGTCGTACCCGTTCCGGGATTTCATTGCGGGACGCAAAGATAAAGCCGGCAGCGGGAAGATGGAACTGAAGGAGTTCGTGGCGCACGTCAGCGCCAAATTCAACATCAAGAAGATTGAGCCGTGGACGGAGCATTTCTTTTCGCTGAAAAAGGCCTACCTGGCGGAGCTGCGGGCGGCCGTGGTGAAGGCGGGCGGAGCGATCGTGAACATTGCGGTCGACGGAGAGTACAGCCCGTATGCAGCGGACGCGGCGGAGCGGGAAAAAGCCGTGGCGTTCAGCAAAGAATGGATTGACGCAGCGGTGGCGATTGGTTCCCCGAGTGTACGGACAAATATTCCGCAGGCGAAAGATTCGAAGCCGGACGTGGAACGGACGGCGGAGAGTTTGCAGCGCGTGGCGCAGTACGGCGCGGCGAGAAACGTCGTCGTGAACCTGGAGAACGACAATCCGGTGAGCGAAGACCCGTTTTTCGTGGTGAAGGTGATTGAGAAGGTGAACAGCGCATGGTTACACGCGCTTCCCGATTTCGCGAACACGCTAGCCGCATACGAAGAAGAATACGCGTACAAAGGGATTGATGCGATGTTCGGCCACGCCTACAACATTTCGCACGTGAAGGAAACGGAAGTGGGCGATGGGAAAGACAAGATCGCGCACGTGGATCTTCCCAGAACATTTGGCATTGCGAAAAAGCACGGTTACAAAGGATATTTTTCGATGGAATGGGACAGTCCGGGCGATCCCTACGCAGGGACGGCGGGGCTGATTGAGAAAACGCTGAATAATCTTTCCTAAGAACTTTTGCTCAAGCGCTCATAGTTACTCGACGTCTCCTACTCTTCATCGCTTGCGCCTCGCGACGCGGAGGAGAGCTGAAGCTCGCGGAGCCCGGCAGACTTGAGCTGGCGATTGAGAGCTGGTAGATCGGTGGACTGGAAGTCCTGCCAGAGCTTTAGGACGGCGGCCCAATCTTTTTCCGCGGCGTCCATGGCGGCAAGCTGCGCAGCGGTGGGCGCGGCGTCAGAGCGATCGAGTTCGGAATACAGCGCAGCGATGACGCCGCCGGAGCGGGCCATGGTGGGCGAAGGCGAAGCGGACGCACCGAAACCACCGGGACCAGAAGGGCCGCCGAGAATGGCTGTCAGCTTTTTGTCAAAGGCGGCGACGGCATCGGCGAGTGGGCCGGAAATTTTTGCAGCTTGCGAGCTCGCGGCGTTCTCGGCTTGTGCGGCCGGACTCTTGCCGGTGAGCTTCTGAAGCTGATCCCGGAGAGCGCGGGCTTGCGTAAGGGCTTCTGTGCTTTGGGTCATGATTCCGGCGAGAAGCTGCTGTTTTTGAAATTCCAGCGCCAGTCCTTCCGCGGATGTTTTCACACGAGGGTCCATTTTCACCACGAGAGGCTCGCTGAACGTGTGTCCATTGACGGTGAGGCGCACGGAGTACTGCCCGGGGACAGCCATGGGGCCTTGCGGCGAGCGGGGCGTGTCACGCGGAATCGCAGCAATGGGATATTCCGAGCGAGTCGCTCGCGGTGAAGGATAGTGCAAGTCCCAAACCCATCGGTGCATGCCGGGTTCCCTGCAAAGTGTTCTGGACTTGCGAATCCAGTAAACCGGAATCAATTCCTTAGCGAGTTCTTCGGGAGAAGGTTCCCGTTTGTCAGAGTCGGTGAACTTGCGGACGACGTCGCCATGAGAGTCGAGGATTTCGAGGGTGACGGGTGTGGAGGCTGGATGAGCGAGAAAATAATCGATGATGGCGCCATCGGGAGGATTCTGCGCGGTCGGCTCATCGGGCGGAATGGGCGTGTCCGTGTTGGTATCGCGGCGAACACGATAAGCCGTCGCGGGCTTGAAGAGATGCGCCTCGGATTTGGCAACGGAATCGCTGATCTGGCGAAGCGGCGTGATGTTGTCGAGAACCCAGAAGGAGCGGCCGTGGGTCGCCACGATTAAGTCATCGTCGTGAATCCAGAGGTCACGCATGGAGGTGTGCGGCAGGTTGAGCTGGAGCGATTGCCAGTGGTCGCCGTCGTCGCAGGAGACCCACACGCTCGTTTCAGTACCCGCAAAGAGCAGGCCCTTGCGCATGGGATCTTCGCGCACGGCGTCGACGGGGGCGTTGTCGGGAAGGCCGGAAGTGATGAGACGCCAGGATTTTCCGCCGTCATGCGTTCGATAGATGTAGGGATGAAGATCGTCGATGCGGAAGCGGCTGACGGAAGCATAAGCAGTTTCGTCGTCGAAGTGCGAAGCGGCGAGCTGGGTGACTTTACTCCAGGGAATGATTTCGGGTGGAGTGATGTTTTTCCAGTTGGCGCCGCCGTCGCGCGTGAGCCAGAGCAGGCCGTCGTCCGTGCCAGCCCAGATGGTGTTCACGTTCTTGAACGAAGGAGCAAGCGAGTAGATGACGCCGCGAATTTTATCGGCGTTGGGCTCCTTCGCGGCTTTGTCGCCCAGACTCGCGGGAATGGAGCCCCGCTCGCGCCCGAGATCGGGGCTGATGGTTTGCCAGGTTTGGCCGCCGTCCGTGGTCTTGAAGAGAAAATTGGAAGTGTAAAACAGGATGTGCGGATCGACGGGTGAAAAAAGGATGGGCTGCGTGCGGTCGGCGCGAACTTTGGGATCGGCGGCAGGAACGGGTGTGACGTTCTGGAATTGGCCGGTGGAGAGAGAGAATTTGGAGACCTCACGGCGTCCAGCGCCATAGACGATGTCCGGGTTGAGAGGATCGGGCGCGGCGTAACCGTATTCGATGATCCCCGCGGGATGCCATTCGCGGAAAGTGATTTCGCCGTCGTTGCCGCGGCTGGAGACACAAACCGAACCGCTGTCCTGCTGGCCGCCGCAAACGAGATAAGGAAAGGAGTTGGACGTGGCGCCGTGAAAGAGCTGCGCCGTGGGCTGGTTGTACCAGGAACTCCACGTTTGGCCGGAGTTGACGCTGACGAGCGCGCCCTGATCGCTGGTCAGGAGAATGATGCTGGGATTGTTGGGATTGATCCAAAGGTTCTGGTAGTCATCGCCGCCGGGCGCGCCGCGAAGGCTCGTCCACGTTTTGCCGCCGTCGGTGGAGCGCATGGTGACGATACTGGCGCTGTAAACGACGTCGGGATTCTTTGGATCAACGCGCGGAACGGGCAGGTCGCCGCCGCCGATGCGCAGAGCGGGGCGTGGATCCGTGGTGATGCGCGTCCAGCTTTCGCCCGCGTCGTCGGATCGGTAGATACCGACACTGGGCTCGTTCGTGGCGACAGAAGCGTAAAGCCGATTGCTTTGGCTTGCTGCGATGGCCACGTCAACCTGGATGATGCCTTTTGGCAGGCCGTTGGTGAGTGGGCGCCAGGTTTTCCCGCCGTCGGTGGATTTGAAAACCCCGCCGCCGGTGCCGCTGTATTGATTACCGTCTTCCCACGGCCCGAGGCGGACTTCCCAGAGAGAAGCGTAGACGATGCTGGGATTCGAAGGATCGATTTCGACGTCGGAACCGCCGACGTTTGCACCTCTTGAAAGAACCCTTTGCCAGTTCTGCCCGCCATCGATGGAAAGATAGATGCCGCGTTCTTCGTTAGCGCCGTAGGGATGGCCAAGGGCCGCGGCGAAAACGCGATTGGGATTGCGGGGATCGACGGCCAGAGCGGGGATGCCCTGCGTGTTGCGCAGGCCGACGTGAGTCCAGGTTTTCCCGGCGTCGGTGGATTTGTAAATTCCATCGCCCACGGAGAGATCGGGCCGCGCGAGGCCTTCCCCGCTGGCGACGTAGATGATGTTGGGATCGGAGGGAGCCACCGCAATGGCGCCGATGGATTGCGTGGGCTGGCCATCAAAGATGGGATTCCAGGTGCGGCCGAAATCGTCGGACTTCCAGACGCCGCCGTTGACCGCACCCATGTAGAAAACATTGGGCTGGCTAGGCACGCCGCAGGCGGCGCGCGTGCGGCCCCCGCGCGTGGGACCGATCATGCGCCAGCGCAATTCCTGGTAAGTGGATTCAGGAAATTGTTGCGCCATTGCGAGATTTGAATCGAGAGTGGAGAAGAATGCGACAAGCACGAGCAACAAAAATCGGGAAGAGCGACTCACAGCAAACCTCCAGCGAATATTCAAGCGGCACAGCATAAAACAAAACCAGGTTGAGGTGGAGTGGAAGTGCGGAGAAACTCTGTTGTTGGCGCCGGAGGCGGAGAGTATGCTTTCGAACGAAAGGGAGGAGGCAGATAGCCATGAAACGATACCTATGGTTGGCGATGGCGGTGATGCTGATAGCGGGAAGCGCGCGGGCACAGCAAGCGGCGCCGGCAGCAAGCATGCCGCAAACGAAGGCTGCAACCGATACGCAGGAGGCCGCCAAACTGGAAACGGTGGCCAATCCCGTGAGCACGGCGGTGAAGAACCAACTGCCGCGTTTCTCGAAGAACATGGTGGCGGCCGCCGAAGCCATGCCCGCGGACAAATATGGCTTCAAGCCCACGCCGGAAATGAACTCGTTCGCGCATCTGGTCATGCACATCGCGCTGTCCAACAACGGTCTGTGCTCGAAGATTTCCGGTATGGCAGCCCCGGACGCGAAAATGACGGATACGGACCCCAAGGACAAACTGGTGGCGGCGCTGAAGGCCTCGTTCGACTATTGCGCGGCAGCGCTCGATAAAGTCGACGATTCGAAGCTGGGAGAACAGATGATGATGTTCGGCAACCACCCGTTCTCCCGTGCGGGAGTGCTGATCATCTTGAGCGACGATTGGTACGATCACTATGGAACGCAAGCGATTTATTTGCGGCTGAACGGCATTCTGCCGCCGACGGCGCAGCCCGCGCCAAAATAGTTTCTACCTGGCACGTTGGCATTGCCTGCGCCAGCGGCCATTCTCGTTATGCAGTTGGTCTAGAAGTGGAAGCCCAATTCCGCTGTATACGCTCGCGGCGTCACGAAATGTGTTCCGCTGAACGTCGACAGAAAATTGTAAAGGGCGGTTTTGTTCGTCAGGTTAATCGCCGTCAAGCGCAAGCTCCACTTGTAGCGATCGTTGTGAAACAGGTCGTCATCGCCGATGCTGGCGTCAAACAGACTCCGCGGAGCGACGCGAGACGGATTGTGGTCCGAATCGTTCGTCCCCGGGGCAGCAAGGTTCAGCAGCCTGGCTCCGAATGGCGCTTGCCCCGAGCAGATCGCCGGCGTTAGTGGTGCCGAAGCGGTCGCCACATTGTTCCCGCAAAAGAGGCCAATTGCAGCCTGTTGGTCCGCATCGAGCGAAGCGAGCGCGGTCGGAAAATCCGCCACCAAGGGCGAGCTGGCCACTAGTCCGCTGTCATACCGCCAACTGAACGCGATCCACGGCAGGGTTGTCCGCGGCTGATATTGCAAATGGGTCGTCTGATTGAACGCCTGGTCGTGGTCGATGCGGAAGACTTCGCCGCCCGCAACGGTAGCGCCCAATCCTCCCACTTGCGGCGGGAAATACCGCGCCCGAACGTGCGCGAGAACGGCGAATGCAGTCAAGCCATGATAATTCGGGAGACTCACGCGTACTGAAGGCCCATCAATCTTCGAGTTTTTCCAAGCAATCGGGAAGAAGATGGGTGTGTTGCCAAACGCGCTGAAGTCGTAGGCATTGTGCGTGTACTTCCACAGATAGTCGGCGTCCACGACCAGGAACCTTCCAAAAGCTTGCTGAAAGCCGACGTTGAACTGGTTGCGCTGGCCAGAGCGAATCGGCGCCTGTAAGCTTGCCCCTCCGATCACGTCGACGATGACCGGGTTGGATGCTCCCAGGCTCGCCAGAATCAAATTTTCATTGAAGGGGGTTTCCAAGACGCGCGAATAGGAAACGCGAAGTACGCTGCTGGTCTTCTTGACGTTGTAGGCTACGCCTACGCGAGGTTGCGGCTGCCAATCGTGAACGATTCCTCGATACACATCGCCGCGCAACCCCAAACTGAACGCCCATCTCCCCTTTGTGATGGTGTCTTGAAGGTACAGCGCGAGTTCCTTAATGTCCGTGTGACCACGAAAAGGAAAGAGAGTTCCGCCACGAGTCAGATCGAACGGAAACAAATCTGTGCAAGGCGAGTCGATCGGTTGATTGGTGGCCAGGTTGAAGCAGGGGTTGCCGTTTGCGTCCGTCTGCGAAGGAAGGAAGTTTGGATCGGTAATTCCAAAGTTGAACTTCTCCGTCAGGAAGGTATGTTGAAAAGTGACGCCCACCTTGATGTTGTTTGCTCCCTTCACGTAGGACACGTCGGTTCGCAGACCCGCGTTGGTCAGTTTGCGATTCTGGTTCAAGGTGGCCGGCGAACCGCTTGGAATGAGTCCGGTACCGTCCGCGAAAACATTTCCGCTCGGGAAGTAATTGAACTGGTCGTGTCGGACAAACGCTCCCAAAGTGAACAGCGTGGTTGTGCTTATCAAACGCGTCCACACGGGCGCGACGTTGAAAGTCTTGATCAGCGCGTGCTGGTCGGCTGGCGGTAGCGGCTGCCCCGTCACCGGATCAGTCACTCCCACATTCAAGTCGTCGATGGTGCCGGGCGTCTGGAACCAGGAGCGCGTGTACTGAAAATTAGTGTGAATCGAATCCGCGCCGCTTACTTGGAAATCCACGCGGTCGAACAAGTTTTCTTCGTTGCCTTTGTCATGGATGGCGTGAAGTTCGGGCGGATCCAGGAACCGGCTGGTGTTCAGGCCGTTCGCGGCGATGAAGTTGCCCCACTTCTGCCCGCCGTAGGCCAGCCGAAAACCGCTGGTCACGGAGCCGAAGCTGCCATAAGAAGAAAAGAGCGTTCCCGTGGGTTTGGTCACCCCCAGACCCGACCTCGTCGTCACCTTGATGACCAAGCTTGTTTTGTCTCCGAATTCCGCCGGAGGTCCTCCCGAAACAGCTTCGAGCGATTGAATGGAATCCAGCGGGATTTGATTTGAGAAGATCTTGCTTTGCTGATCGGTGATCGGCTGTCCGTCCACCGAGAAGGAATTCTCGGCGTGATCGCCGAGCCCGTGAAACAAGCCGTTGGAGTCTGCAACCACACCCGGCGTCGCTAGCGTCACCAAAGAACTCACCGAAGAGGATTGGCTCTCGAGGGGAAGCCTCTCGGTCAAGCTGGTATCCACATCCGTGTGAAAACTGGGTTCCATTTCAATGAGGTCCGCCCCGCTGGCTTCGACGGTAATAGTCGTTGCGGAGGCGCCGATCTTTAAACTGATTTGCAGTGTCACGGGCACTGCCGACCGCACCTCCACATCCTGCGTAAACGGGGCAAAGCCGGAGGCCGTCACGGTGAGGTGGTACGGATTGAACGGCACGTTCGTGAACTTGAAGTTTCCGTCCGTGTCCGTAATGGCTTCACGATGGAAGCCGCTAACAGGGTAGGAAATCTCAACGGTTGCGCCCGCCACCACGCCTCCGGAGGGATCCTTCACAGCCCCTTCTATCGATCCCGAATTCCCAAACTGGGCTTTGGCAGGCCCTGCTACAAGAGACAAAACAAACCCCAATGAAAAAGCTAGGTAAATACTCTTCAACATTTCGCTCCATCCTTTCGAGGACCAGGTATGTAGTTGTGGATAGAGACCGCCGGAAAAAATGCGGCGGTGACGCTGACCTGCAGACCGGCCAGCGTGCAAATACACTTCGAGTCAGGAGGCTTGGCCTACGAGGTGGGTGGAGCGCGGCACGAAAAATAGTGTGAAAAAGGACCCTGCCGAAAAGTCAGGACAAGAGGGAAGGCCCATCCGCTGGCAGTTAGCGGAGCGAACAAAAATAAATTGGTGTTCTCAAAAGCCAGCCCGACATGCACCAAGTGGCATCGGTTGCATGCGGTTTCGTCTCGGTGATTCGGGTGCAAATGGGATGCGACTTGAAAAAGAAAAAGAGCGAGCAGAATGGCAAGGCTCAGAGCCGCCACTCTACGCAAGGTTTGTCCGAACAAGCGCATGCTAGTGCTTCCCAGCAAAACTACCTTTTCCCTGACGAAGAAGCCGTTTCAAGTTCTCGGTGAACCGAGGCTGCGCCTTCGAGTTCGCGCGCAGAGCGGCCGTGGTGCACGATGAGATGCAGGAAGAACATCAGGACAAGGATGGCGCCGAAGGTGACGACGATAGTGGCGCCCGTGGGGGTGTCGAGCTGAACACTGAGATAGCAGCCTAGCGCCGAAACCAGCGTGCCCATGGTCCAGCCAATCGCGAGGCGCCTGCCGATACGGTCCGCAAATAGCATCGCACCCACGCTGGGAACGATGAGGTAACAGAAAACC
>QHYN01000259.1 GCA_003224145.1 Acidobacteriota bacterium | reverse complement strand
GCGGATGGGCCGCCTCTCCGTCGTTCCCCTGACCGCAGCTCAATACAAAGCTCTGACAGGCGACTGACAGCGCAAACGCGCGTATGATGCGTGTCGAAAATGGTCTGGAGGCCAAATCCCATGAGGCGCTCCCTCTTCGTTCTAGTTCTACTTGCCGCCACACCTGTTTTCGCCCAACAGCCACCCGAAATTCGTTACCACTCCGTCCCCGATTTTCTGCGGCTCCCGCCCGACATCTATCTTGGGGAAGCCACTGGCGTCGCGGTCAATTCGAAAGGGCACATTTTTGTTTTTTCGCGCGGCAACACCACGGGGCCCGCGTACGCCGCAGCCGCCGCGCAACTCCTCGAGTTTGCTCCTGACGGAAAGTTTCTCCGCGAAATTGGCCACCATCTCTACGCCTGGTCCTTTGCCCACACCGTGAAAGTTGACCAGGCCGATAACATCTGGGTTACCGACAAAGGCTCAGACATGGTCATCAAGTTCAACCCGGAAGGCCGCGTCGTGATGGTTTTCGGCCGCAAACAGGAAGCCTCCGACGAAGGCACCGAGCCGCTCAAGCACGTCAAGCCGCCGCTCCCGCCGGTGGACGGCATGTTTCGTCAAGTCACGGACGTTGCCTGGGACTCCGCCGGAAACACGTACATCAGCGACGGGTATGTCAATTCGCGCATCGCGAAAATAGATAAAGACGGCAACTGGCTGATGTCTTGGGGCGAACCCGGTGCTCAGCCCGGCCAATTCAACACTCCGCACAGCATTGCAGTGGATGCACAGAACAACATTTATGTCGCCGACCGCGGCAACCGCCGCATCCAGGTCTTCGACACTGCCGGGAAATTTGTCCGCCAGTTCTCTATTGACGTACCCGTTCCCCCGGATGCCCGCCCCGCTATCGGCAACAAGCCCACTGCCACCACAGGCACGATGGCGCCCGGCGCTCCCTGGGCCCTCTGTATCACACCTGCGCCCAATCAGGTTCTTTATGCCTCGGATGCTTTTCCCGGCCGCATCTACAAGCTGACTCTCGATGGAAAAATTCTCGGCGTCCTCGGCAAATCCGGCAAACAGCTCGGCCAATTGGGCTGGATCCATGAAATTGCCTGCCCCAGTGAAGACGAGCTTTTCGTCGCCGAACTGCTCAATTGGCGCGTCCAGAAGCTGACCCTCGAGCGGACCCATTAGCGCCGGAGCCGGTCAAAACACGGGACCGCTCTTCTCGAGGTTCCGCTCTGCGACCTCTGTGTTCTCTGTGAACTTTGCGTTGAGTTTTTCTCGCTAAAGAACACGCCCGCGCACCACCATGAGTGTATGCTGGTGTCTGGAGAGAAGTTGACTACAGCATCGCCAAGGTTGAATGGCGCGAGTGAGGCGCGTGCGAAATTCATCGAGCCGGAGATGAGGCACATCCCCGAGGGCTGGTTCTGGATGGGATGCGAAACGGGGCGCGATGATGAGGAGCCGGTACATCGCGTGTGGGTAGATGCTTTCGAACTCGCTGCCTGCCAAGTGACGAACGGGGAGTACGGCTGTTTTCTATCTGCGACGAACGCCGCCGCACCCCTTTGTTGGACGGACGCAAATTTCAACGATCCAAAGATGCCGGTCGTGGCGGTTTCCTGGTACGAGGCAGTCGACTATTGCCATTGGCTGAGTCAGGCAACCGGAAAGCGCTATCGATTGCCCACGGAAGCGGAGTGGGAACACGCAGCGCGCGGCGGCGCCGAGGGTTTGGCGTATCCGTG
The DNA here is from genome assembly GCA_003224145.1 of Acidobacteriota bacterium. Classification (GTDB taxonomy): domain Bacteria; phylum Acidobacteriota; class Terriglobia; order Acidiferrales; family UBA7541; genus Acidiferrum. Next base: position 10,701 of record QHYN01000259.1, on the reverse strand, counting down.
GGGAGACGCTCTTCCGCAGGAGCTTCCGGATTACACCAAGCGGTGGAAAAACGGGCCAGAGCCGGTGGGTCTGTATGCGCCAAGCGCCTACGGGCTTTACAATCTGGGAGACAACGTTCACGAATGGTGTGCGGATTGGTACGACACGAACTATTACCGGCACTCTCCCGAGAAAAATCCCCGAGGCCCCGCCCACGGGACCCGGCGTGCTTCGCGGGGTGGTTCCTGGCGGCATCACATCAAAGTGAGCCGCACCGCAGCGCGATCCAGCATTCCGCCCGAGTTCAAATACGCCGACTACGGGTTCCGCATCGCGCGGTCCTTGCTCTAGTGGGGGAGTGGAGAGTCAGCCAAGGAGTGGCCCGTGGTCGCACGGACTCATGAGGGGCCTTCACACCGTGTAAAGTGCGCAACGCAGTACCTTGGTACCATAGCGATCGGGCTAGTCGGATGAAACGATATTAAGGTTGTCTGGCCCGTCCTGGATATAGACGGTTTCCTGCAGCCTGAGCTTTAATTCCGCGAGGGTTCCGCTCGGAACTCTCGCGCACAAGGGACAATTGACTTGTCTTCCACAGAGGACATGGGGCCTTTGACTGTCTCGCGTTCAGCGAGCCTTTCGAGTTCTGCCCCCGAAGAGTTTCCGGTCGAACCGCATCGTGTCGAAGGAAATGAGCCAGACACTTCAACTTCCATCCCCGTACATCCTACGTCAGTCGAGATAAATGCCTCCGCTTCGCCCGAAGAGCCTACGCTCGAGCCGGGCGAAGACGTGGCATGCGCGCTGAACACCAAACCACTTCCAAAAGTGAATGCCGTAGCACATGAAGTGCAGGTAAGGGCGACTGGTGCGCGTCCCGGAAATTTTGCGGGCGAGCGAGAACTCTTTACGGAATCGACCAGCACGGTCTTGGTGTTTGAAAAGGGAGCTGTAATCCGCCTGGCGGCAGCCGTGACGCCTGGGCAACTGCTGTTTCTGGCCAACGAAGAATCGAAACGCGAAGTGGTGGCGCAGGTGATGCGCAAGCGTACGTTCCGGCCGACGGAGTGCTACGTCGAGCTGGAGTTTACCGAGCCCGCGCCGGGATTTTGGGGCATGGAGTTTTCTGCGGCTACGGCCTTACTGCCGAAAGACGCGACACAATTAGCAGCTGCCGAGCTGGTTGCGTCTGCGGAAACGACCACGGACGAGCTTGGCGAACCGGCACCGCCCCCGAGCGCAGAGGAAGTATTGGCGCTGAAAAAAGAGGTGGACGCGTTGCGCAATCAACTGAGATTGCTCCAACCGCAAGCACCGGCGGAACCGGCCGCGCCCTTGACTGTGGGTTCCGAGACAACTTCGCCGCTGGGGGCTGCAACTCCCGAAACGCAAACGTATGCTCGATCCCGCGAGGCAGCGCCCATCGTCGCCTCTCTTACCGAGCCCATGCCGTTCGAAAGCACGCCGCACCTTTCGGAAACCGCCGCGCCGGGCCATGAATCGCTCTCTGCACCAGCCTTGGACTTCATTAGTTCGCTGCCGAAGCGCAAGCGGTCGTTCCGGGCGCGCGGTAATTTCACACCGGGATTCCGAGCCGGAGCGTTGCGGCTGGCAGTACTTGTGGTGGCGCTACTCGCCACGATGATCGGCGCGGCGTGGTATAAGCATTGGCTTCCGGGGATGCATGAGTCGAAAAAGATTCCGGTTGCATCTTGGGCAGGCGGGGTCACGACCACTACGCCGGAGCCTGAGGTGCAGACCCTAGGTCCAGGGATTTCGCAAGCGCAAACCGGAGACTCGGAATTGGGGAAAGACACGCCAGCTTCTTCAAATGCAGTGTCGAAAACCCCTGCAACGTCGAACGAAACTGAGAGGCAAGTCACAGCCAGCAACAGCCCTGGCGGTGACTCTTCGTTGCCGCGTCAGGCTGGGGGCCACGCAGTGACCCGAGGAAAGCCCACGCTGTCTGCTTCAAAGACAGATCGCTCATCGGTTCATGCTCCAGCGATGACGTTGGCCGATTCCGTCCCAAGTTCGGTGGAAGATTCGGTCGTCGTGCCGCCAAAGCTGATTAGATCCGTCCGAGCAGCAGCTTCATTGGAAGATTTGCGCGACTTTGAGACGGGAAGCGTCATGATCGACGCGATCATAGACACGGCGGGAGACGTAACGTCCATGAACGTGCTTTCGGGGCCTCCCTCATTGCGCGGCCCCGCGTTGGAAGCACTGAAAAACTACAAATACGAACCGGCCACGCGGAATGGCAAGCCCGTTCTCGCTCACGTCACGGTCAGAATTCAATTCCATTTTGAGTGAGAATTCGTCTCTTTGATTGATGAGCGGTCAAAGTGTGCGTGTGGACCCCATGCTTGTCGCCATCTTTGTATGCGCTGTACAATATGTTGTTTGTTGATCGAGGAGGGAACCCGTCATGGCCACTGCCGAACAGAAACTCCATCTGACGGAGTTTGCAAATGAGCCCTTCATTGATTTTTCTAAGCCGGAAAACCGTAAGCGCATGGAAGAAGCGCTGAAAAAAGTGAAATCCGAATTCGGCCGCGAATATCCGATTTGGCTTGGCGGGAAGAAAGTGACCACGGCGGAAAAGCGCACCTCGACGAATCCATCGAGGCCATCAGAAGTCATCGGCGTGTTCCAGCATGCCACAGCAGAGATGGCCAAGCAGGCCGTCGAAGCAGCTTACAAGTATTTTGATACCTGGAAAAAGGTCCCGGCGCAGGAGCGGGTGAAATGCTTGTTTCGGGCGGCGCAAATCGTACGCGAACGAAAATTTGAGCTGGACGCGCTGGTCTGCTACGAGGTCGGAAAAACGTGGGTAGAAGCGGACGCGGACATCGCGGAGACCATTGATTTCTGCGAGTTTTATGGACGCGAGATGCTGCGCCTGGCGGAACCGCAAAGGCTGACACCTATGCGCGGGGAGCGCAACTATCTGGTGTACATTCCCCTGGGTGTTGGCGTGATTGTTCCGCCTTGGAATTTCCCGTGTGCCATCATGGCCGGCCTCGTTGTTGCCTCTCTCGCCACAGGCAACACTGTGGTTTTGAAGCCGGCGAGCGATTCGCCGACGATCGCTGCGAAGTTTATTGACATCCTTTATGAAGCGGGCATTCCCAAGGAGGCGGTGAATTTCATCACCGGGCCTGGCGGAGCTGTTGGCGATACGCTCGTGACGCATCCGAAAACCCGCTACGTGGGGTTCACCGGATCCAAGGAAGTCGGGCTGCGCATCAGTGAACTCGCCGCCAAACCCTCCCCCGGACAGATGTGGATCAAGCGCACCGTACTGGAGATGGGCGGCAAGGACGCGATCGTGGTGGACGAGGAAGCTGACATTGATGCCGCGGTGGAAGGCACGGCGCAGGCGGCGTTCGGGTACCAAGGTCAAAAGTGCTCGGCCTGTTCGCGGGCGATCGTTTCGGAGAAAGTCTACGACACGTTCCTGCAGAAGCTCGTCGACCGCACCAAGAAGATCACCGTTGGCCCGAGCGATGAGCCCAATAATTACATGGGGCCGGTGATCAGCCAATCGGCGATGAAGACGATTCTGGATTACATCGAGGTCGGTAAGAAGGAAGGGAAGCTGCTCACGGGCGGAAAGCGCGCGCCGGGCGACGGTTATTTCATTGAGCCGACGATTATCGCGGACGTGAATCCGAAAGCACGGCTGGCACAGGAAGAAGTTTTTGGTCCAGTGCTTGCGGTGATCAAAGCGAAGAATTACGACCAAGCGCTCGAAATCGCCAACAACACGGAATTTGGTCTGACGGGCGCGGTGTATTCGAAGAATCCGGAAAAGATCCGCAAAGCTGAAGAAATGTTCCACGTTGGCAACCTTTATTTGAACCGCAAGTGCACCGGCGCAATGGTTGGAGCGCATCCCTTCGGCGGATTTAACATGTCCGGGACGGATTCGAAAACGGGTGGGAAAGATTATTTGCTGTTGTTCCTGCAAGCCAAGTCGGTCGCGGAAAAAGTGAACTAGCCGGCTTCCAACCGCGAGGGTAGTATCCGCAAACTAGTTTGCGCTGCAAACCAAAAGTAGAACTTGAGGTTTCGTTGCTTCCGGGCAGCGTTTTAGGTAGGCGGGGATTCGCGGCGCCCAGCGAATTTCATCAAGCGATACACGGGATAACTCAGAATCAGAATTGCTAGCGCCCACGGCGCGTTTTCGCGGTCCGTGGCGATCGAGCCGATCAAAAAGAGCACTGATGCTGCGAGCGCGATTCCGGTGGTCCAGGGATAGCCCCACGCGCGATACGGCCGATTCGCCTGTGGTTCCCGCTCGCGCAGCACAAAGAGCGATGTATATGTGAGCGTGTAATTTGCTACGAAGAAAAACGAGAGCATCGCAATCACGCGTTCGAATGATCCGAGCACGAAAAACACGCTGACAATGGTGCTTAGCAGAAGAGAGAGCGCAGGCGTGCCGCCCGTGTTGACGCGCGCTACGCGGCGAAAAAATAATCCGTCGCAGCTCATGGCATGGAGGGTGCGCGAGGAAAAGAGCAGATTGGAGTTGATGTTGCTCAACATCGAAATGATCATGATCGTGCGGATGGTGGGATCGCCAAATCTCCCAAAAACGCGATCGGCAATGGTGCCCAAGACAAAGTGGTTGCCAGCAATTTCGTTCATGGGGAGGACAAACAGCGCCACGAGATTCAGCAGGAGATAAATCCCCATTACGGAAAAGACGCTGCCGAAAATGGCGCGGGGAATGTCGCGGCCGGGCTCACGCACCTCTTCGCCGAAATAAATGACACCGTCCCAGCCGTCGACGGTGAAGACAACGGCCTGCAATCCGAGAACGAGAGCGACCGCGAGCGGCCACCCAGCGGGCACAGGGGGCAGAGCCGCGGTTGCCGTTGGAGCGGCCGCGCGCGCGTGCGCCCCAAGAATAAAGCATGTAACGACAAGAATCAGCAGAGCGGCGGTCTTCATCGCTGCAGTCAAGAGTTGCGCGCCACTTCCCCAGCGGACGCCGCGCCATTGCAGGATTCCAAAACTGAGGACGATGGCGGTGGCGATGAGTTTTACGTGGCCGGTGAGCACGGGAAAGAGATGACCGCTGTACTCGCCGATGACAATGGCGACGGCGGCGGTGCCACAGGTGGAAAGCCAGTCGCTCCATCCGACGATGAATCCGGCGTAATCACCGAGCGCGCGGCGAGAAAAATTGTATTGGCCACCACTTCGCGGAATCGCCGCACCGAGCTCAGCCATCGAAGAGGCGCCAAAAAGTGCGTAGAGTCCCCCGGCGACCCACACACCGATAAACAGCCATGCGTTCGGAAGACTCTCCGCAATTTCGCCGGGCGTTCGAACGATTCCCGCGGCAATCGCATTTCCGATAGCCACAGCGATGCCAAACCACACACCGAGCACCTGCAAGAGTCGTCCGCGGCTGTACTGCCGGGCTGAAGAAGCTAACGGACTGGTTGCCAATGTTCCCTGCTAAAGAAGTGCGTGTGTAAACGCGATAAGGCGGCCATCATAACTGCCAGAGCAGAAAATGCAAGCTTGAACTGCGCGAATCTGTGCATAGCGGCGGAAAGAAATACTCCCGTTCGTGATTCACCGCGGCGTTCCCACGAAATTCCACTTGCCCCAAGCAAACGATTCATGGAGAGGCACAAAGTGCGCTCGCGCCGTCTTGCAAATCAATCCGGACTGGCTGAGCCATTGTGTGTACGTGCGGATTTCGTGCTCCGTCATGGTCGCAAACGCATCCATTTTATTGGAAACCCGACGGATAATCGGAATCTCCGAGACGAAGTGAACGAGGGTCAAAAACGGAGTGCGCCAGGGTTCCACGAACATCACGCGGCCGTCTTTTCGCAGCACGCGCTGCATTTCAGAAAAGGTTTGATCCAAATCGACGGGCAAATTTGGCAAATGATGCAGACCGCCCTGAACGATGAGTACATCTTTGCTGCGTTCCGCAAAAGGAAGTTTCCTGCAGTCGGCAACGATGCATTTCGCGGAGCCTTTGTACTGTGCGATGAGTCGGGGAGAGAGGTCTACGCCTTCAAGGTGTGTGAATCCCAGATGTTGCAACGCGATTAAGCCGTTCCCGCGTCCGCAAAAAAGCTCGACAATTTCGGCCTCGCGCGGCCATTGTTGAGCGCCCAAGCGGTTCAGGCGGCCGATGAATTTTTGTATTTCCTCCTTTGGCGTTTCGAAGCGAAGGTAAGCGGCTTCCCAAGGATCGGGGACCAGCACATTTTGCGCTTCAGGGTTCGTTTGAGCTTCGGACATTTCTGTTTGAGGCGCCGGCATTTCGGGCAAGCGGACAAGGAACCACCGAAGATTCCCATAGATTGTTGGCCAATTCAAGGCGCCTGAGTGGATTCGAGTCGTCAGAACTTGAAGTCGCCGTGGCCCATCGCGTGAAATGTCCGGTCGAGCGCGATATGATGAGGACGTCTATGGGTACTATCCTGGCCCCCGAAGGGTCACAGTCCGACCGGGCTGGCACGATGCAGCCGGTCGAAGTGTCGGTGGTCATTCCTTGCCTGAATGAAGCCAATTCGCTGGCCTTCTGCGTGGACAAAGCACTGAAGGCGTTCAGCGCGTCGGGGCTGACGGGCGAAGTGATCGTGGCCGACAACGGTTCGACAGACGGCTCCACCGAGATTGCCGAAGAGCGCGGCGCACGTGTCGTCCGCGTACCAGAGCGCGGGTATGGTGCTGCGTTGCGAGCAGGCATCGCCGCCGCGCGTGGTTCTTTCATCGTTATGGGCGATGCCGATGATAGTTACGATTTTACGGATGTGCCGCGCTTTGTGGAGAAGCTGCGGGAAGGTTACGAAATGGTGGTGGGCAACCGCTTCCGCGGCGGAATCAAGCCCGGAGCCATGCCCCCGCTGCATAAGTACTTCGGCAACCCCGGTCTGACTGCACTTCTTAACACCTTCTTTCATGCCCGCATCGGGGACAGCTATTGCGGCATGCGTGGATTCACGCGTGCACTGTACGATCGCCTGGATGTGCGCAGCACGGGAATGGAATTTGCTCTGGAGATGATCATCAAAGCCGCGCAAATCGGCGCGCGCATCTCGGAAATCCCCATCATGTTATGGCCGGACAAGCGCGGCCGCGCGCCTCATCTTCGGAGCTTCCGCGACGGGTGGAGGAGTCTGCGCTTCATGTTGCTTTACGCGCCAAACTGGCTGTTTCTCCTGCCGGGGGCCACACTGGTTGCTTTCGGACTTTTTCTCGTGTTCTGGTTGCTTCCGGGGCCGCGCCAGATTTTGCATCATGTGATTCTCGATATTCACACCATGATTTTCGGCGTGATCTTCACCCTGCTCGGCGTGCAAACGCTTTCGATTGGTGCCTTCGCGAAGCTGTTCAGCTATGCGGAGCGCTTTGACCGCGGCAATGTTTCTCTGAAGCGCTTGTTGAAGCGCGTCACTCTCGAATCCGGCTTGCTCTTTGGCGGGGCGCTCTTCCTCACTGGACTGACAGGATGCGCTTGGATTACCTGGCAATGGGCGGCCAGCGGCTTTGGCGAACTCCATCAGGTGCGCCAGGTACTCTTCTGGTCGATGTGGCTCTTCCTGGGAATACAGGTCATTTTCGCTTCTTTCTTCCTTAGCATGCTGGGTATCAGCCGTGGCACCTACATCGGCGACTACGACCTGAAATAACTCATCTACGCGATTGCGTCTGCCCTCGCATGCTCTGTCGGCACGGTTGAACCATCACTGCTCATCTGGCAACTGCCCCGGGGACTGGTAGGGAATCAACTCCATGTTGTCCTCGTCCGGCTCTACCAGCCAGATCTGGCGGTCTTTGAAATAGGCGAAAAGTTTGGCATTTTGTTCGGCATCCAGTTCGCGCGCCCAGAGAACCTTGGCGGTATCGATCTCCGCGCCGTTATAAACCCACTCGTCGTGCACGTTGTGATCTTCTTCGTAACGCACGAGTATGAGGTGCTTGCCTGGCGTCTGGGAAAGTTTTCTTGCGATGGCAGCGCGGCTGGGGTCTCCCTGGCAAGCCCATTCCAATGGATCACAGTTATGCTTGGAGACGCCAAGGATAACGTCGGTTGCGAGGAGACAAACCACAGCCCAGGAGAGCGCGACGCCTATCGGCCGCCGGGCGAGACGCATCTTACGCAAATGACGGATCGCCTGAACGAGCAGTAGAAAGATCACGCACGTCACCGGCGCGGCGTAGTGTGGAAACGACCAGATCACCGCCAGAAACCCGGCTGCTTCCAACAAAAAGATAGAAACGGGCAAGCGCATCTTGCGATCGCGAAAAGCGAACGGCAACCCCGGCAAAAGCAGCAGGGTGCCCCACCAAAAATAAGTGCTCCCGCTGCGCGTCAGTTTTACCGCGGAGGCGTTCCAGACATCTTCCCACGTGTTTCGATAATCCTCGCGTTCCCAGCTATTGTAAAAATCCTCGAACTGTTGGTTGTGATACGTCAGCGGCGGCTTGGGGTGGTCCCACAAGAAAAGACCCGTTGTGCGATACGTCCGCGTATTTAAGACGTGCGGGAAGAGAAATGCATTTCCGGTGAGCCGCCAGTTGTAGTAGCCCATGAACGCGACGTTCAAAACTAGAACTGCAGCCAATGGCAGGACCACGCGCCTGGTGCGAGTTCGCAAGCTCACGGAGGACCGTGTCTTCCCCGCAAACCACCAGAGGAACCACACCGCCACGGGGATGGCGAAAAGCAAGCCTTCGTAGGGTCTGCTGTTGGCAAGAGTGGCGAGTCCCAGGCCGAGCAGCAGCGCATCACGTATCCTTGCACGTCGAACGATACGCGGCATCGCGCCAGCCACTAGTGCGCCGCCTGTCGCCGCGACCGCTCCACCCCAGTAGCTGTTCACCCAATAACTCGCGATGCCGAATTTCAGCGCGACCATCACCCCGCCCAGCAATGCCCATCTTGCCGGCAACCACCCTTGAAGCATCCACAGGATCGCAGCACACATCGCGCCAACGCTCAGAACTACGCCGACCCAAGGAAGCCCTAGCCATTGGCCAACCGCCAGCACTGTGCCTTGCCCCGGCGGGTACTTTGACGAATACGTGGGAAACCAATTGATGTGAAACGATTCGAAACTCATCCACATCGGGTGAGTCGGGTTAGCCAGACGACCGTGCGCCAGCGTGTCCCCAAGCAATAAATAGCTGTATTCGTCATGGATTCCCGGAACCGGCACCGGGAGTTGCCGGAGAAGAACAAGCCTAATGTCGACAACGCAGAGGAAAAGAACTAGGACGGCAAGCGTTTTATGTTTGGCGAAGCGGCAGAAAGCAGACTCGACGGAACGAAAGATTCTTCCCACTGTTCGCGGGAACAGAACCGCAAAAAGAAAAAACCCAAGCCCAACAAGAAACGTAAGCCGGATGCCATCGGGAAGACCTGCCGTCAGGTTGTGAATGAATTCCTGCATCTCGACTGTGAATTCTGCGCACTGAATTGTGGCACGTGTGGGGAGAAGTAGAAAGGCAATCAGACACCAGCCCTCCGGGAGGGGCACGCGCGTGTAGTGCTATCGTTCGAACTCGGCTGTCTGGTTTGGGTCTTGCGAAATTCCCTGGTTCTGAGAGCCGTCGAGATAATCAGCCATTTCCAGGCGCAAATTTCCGGCATTCGTGGAATAGCTCAAACCTGTTTCGAAATCCACGATCCCCGCGCGGATGAGCTTTTCGATTTCTCCATCGAAATGCTGCATGCCTTCGGTGCTTCCATCGCGCATCGCGTCCAGCAGGGTCTTGCCCTCGTTTTCGCCCTTTTCCACGTACTCCCGGGTGCGCATGGTGGACTTCAGGACTTCCACCGCAGCGATGCGTCCGTTGCCGTCCTTCCGCGGAAGCAGCCGTTGCGAAACAATACACCGGAATGCCTTCGCCAGACGAGTTCGGATGGCTTGCTGGTCCGCCATCGGGAATACTCCCACGATGCGCTCGACCGTCTTTGACGCATCAATGGTATGCAGCGTGGACATGACCAGGTGACCCGTCTCGGAAGCTTCGAGGGCGATCTCGATCGTTTCGCGGTCGCGCATCTCGCCAACGAGAATGACCTTCGGCGCTTGCCGGAGGGCGGCTCGCAGAGCCAGCGCGAAGGTTGGCGTGTCGGAATGCAGTTCGCGCTGATGGATAGTCGCTTTCTTGTGGCGATGCAGGAACTCGATGGGGTCCTCGATGGTGAGGATGTGATAGGCCTTGTCTTCGTTCATCTTGTCGAGAATGGCGGCGAGTGTAGAAGACTTGCCCGAACCGGTCGGGCCGGTCACCAGCACGACTCCATTTCGGAGATCGACAATTTCCTTCAAAGCCGGGGGCAGATTCAGCTCCTGGAATCCGGGAATTTTGTCGGGAACGACGCGCATCACGATGGCGCAGCTTCCGCGCTGCCGGAAGATATTGACACGGAATCGCGCCACGCCCGCAACTCCATAGGACAGATCCGCGGAGCCATCCTGCTCAAGTTTCCTTGCCGCGCTTTCGTTCTTGGCCATGATATCATTGGCGATAAGAGCCGTGTCCTGAGCGGTGAGACACTCGAGCCCCTTGTACTTCAGCTCGACCAATTGGCCGCTCACTTCGATCTGCGGGGCGCGCCCGGGGGAAAATATCAAGTCACTTACGTGTGTCCTGGCCTTGAGCATGGCCGCGACGAGCTGCGCAGTCTGGATGGTTCTTTGTGAGCTGGGAGTGGGCGATGGTGA
>QHYN01000258.1 GCA_003224145.1 Acidobacteriota bacterium | reverse complement strand
GATGGCACCCTCGCCTCGAGCGGCGGCAAAGTTGTCAAAAATGTCGCCGGTTACGACCTCCCCAAACTCGTCACCGGCGCTTTCGGCACGCTCGGCGTCATCACCCGCGCCGTCTTCCGCCTTCATCCGCTCCCGCACCACACGCGTTCCTTCAGCATTTCCACGCCCCATCCTGAAGGGACCCAGAAGCTCGCCCTCGCCATCCAGGATTCGAAGCTCGCCCACACCTCTCTGCAATCTCATTTCTCCGGCGACGCCCCGCCCACCTCCGACATTCTCTTCGAAGGCACCGAAGCCGGCCTCGACGCGCAAACCGCCCAATTGCGCACTCTCTGTCGCTCCGCGCAAATTCCCGAAGCTTCCGCCAACGTGTGGAACGCTCGACAGGAACTTTGGTCGATCAGCGACCCCGCCGAAACCGTCATCGCCAAAATCAGCACGCTCCCCGCCGATCTCGCGCGCGCCATCGAACTCTTCTACCGCGCCGCCGATTCCTTTCATATCCGCTGGAAATCGTTGCACTATGCCACCGGCCTCGGCTGGCTGCGCCTGCAGGGCCCAGTTGACAACTTGCGGCGCGTGCTCACCAGTTTGCGCGCCGACCTCGAACAAAGAGCATGCTCCCTCGTTCTCCTGCACCGCCCCGCCGAATTCCCCGCCTTCGATGCCTGGGGCATTCCCGGCGATTCCCTGCCCCTCATGAAAGCCGTTAAGCATCAACTCGACCCCGCCAACACCCTCAACCCCGCTCGCTTCCTCGCTGGCATCTGACTGATCCTCTGTTGTTTTTGACGGCGTCTTTAATGATCGCTGGAAAGATACCTATGCTGCAGCTTCCTTTGCCCGAGCTGCAGGTTCCTTTGTCTGAGCCACAGGTTCCTTTGCCTGCAGCTCAGGCGGCACCACTGGGGCATTTGGAGGCAATCGAGGCTTACGTTGTCGCGTACTACTATGCGGCGCTGACGAATTGGTTCTGCCAAATCCATCTCGCCTCCATCGAGCAGGGGGCGGACGACGGAGTGGTGAAGGGGATCCTCGACGCAAGCTACAGAGACTTTTACTTGCTGGACAGCCGGCTTGCAACACTTGACCCGAAGGAAATTCAGGCGAATTCTAATGCGGATTTGTATCAACAAACACGGGACGCGTGGCGCGATTGCATCAAGGACTGGACAACCATCTCCCAAGCGAAATCAGCACACAGGCTAGTAGCTCGTAACGCGTTTACCCGGAGAAGCGGCCTAGGCTGGTACGCAAGGGACACCTACGGGCGAAAAATCTTCCGATTCTTCTGCCGCGCCGTTTCGAGGTCGTCCGTTTGCTTCTTCTGACGTTCGGCTTCTCTTTGCGGGCCCTCTTGCTCCTCTAGTTTCACAGCTTCCGCAATGGCGAGCTCCGCTTCTGCATTGACTCGCTTGGAATAAATGGTGAGCCCCAAACGATCGGTGAAGGTAGAACGGATAAGATTGAAGGAATACTGCGCATCCTCCCAAGACGCAACAGGTTTTTGCCGCACATCATACCGGTCGATCTCGGAGTCCATCACCAGCATGATATTTGTCGCCGGGCCGTATTTCGCCGCAATGGACTTCACCATGTCCTCCGCAGTCAGCCCTTCCGTAGAAGCTCGATCGTAAGTTACGGAAATCTTGTAGAGCTCGCCGTTGTAGAAGGACAGGAGAATTTGTTCGACGGTGTCCGATTGGAACGAAGCCCCAGGAAGGTTCGGCGGCCACCAAGTCAGTTCCTGAATCAGCGCTGGACGGCCATGAATCACCTTGACATCGGCCATCTTTTGGTCAGTACGCTCCAGCACTCTGCTCAAGTTCATTCCAATGCTAAAGTGCCGATACTTGGAAAGATCCTGTGCACGGAGCAATGGCGCCGCGAAGAGCAGGACAACAAGACAAAGAATCGAAGTGCGTATAGTTTTCATTTTCATTTCTCCTACTAACTCCTAAGAACTTGAAATCAGAGCCCCATCTGCTTTGCGGCCATTTCTCCGTTTGGCACAGCAGGCATTCTCAAAACAATATCCTTTGCAGGGACCAGGCCAACGCCTTGTTGGATGAGCCCAGATTGCGCGGAAACAGTCACATAGCAAACTTCCAAGAAACGCTTCGAGGCCACCGATGTCACTCGGGTGATTTCCAAGAAATTAAATTTCTCGGACTTGAGTCTCGCCAGGATTTCCTTGATTGCCCTGCGGACCATCTTTTCTTCGTCAAGACCGAAGACCGTCGCTCGGATTTCACGAGCCAAGCGAAGGAAGGTCCAATTCGCACCCTCGATGTTTCGAGCCTGTGTAGTGCGATCAAGATTCTTGACGACTCTCCACCCCGGCAAGAAGACTTCACTCTCGACCGCCAAGCCTGCGGGCAAAAGCGTGTTCTCTCTGATGAGAATGGTTCCAGATGTGTTGTTGGCTGACATTGGAGTGGCCTGCGACGGAACTGCATGACAGCTTGAAAGCGGCTCGCAACCTTACATGCGAGCAACGACGTTCGAGGCGATGCTCGAGCTTGGGCCGAATCCCTGCACCTTCACGTGCCGAGGCTCTTAGAGCTGACGGGCGTAAACCCTTCTGCCGTTCACATAAGCGGTGAGCATAGTTAGAAGCGCTGCGCCAATCACTGCAACGAAGGTTGTGACGATTGCCCCACCGTAGCCATGAAAGCCCGCCGAGCGCATCAGGAATCCGCCGGCTACCGCGCCAGCAGCCCCCATGAGGAGGTCCATGATCACCCCATATCCATCACCCTGAAGAGCCCTTCCTGCCCCCCAGCCAACCACTGCGCCAACGAAAACCCATGCGAGTAAGTACATACATTCCTCCTTGCCTAGTCGATTCTCGCGCTGGGGGCGGACCTGGTCCGCCCCCACGTAACGAAGCGTCCTATCGGCCTCAGGCCGCCACAGCGGCGACGGGCTTTTGGATCGTTGAATTGAGGACTTCGTACGTCTGTACCCGAGGCGCACCCTCAACCACGGACGTCAGCATCTTCGTCACTTCTGGGTAAGCTGTGCGGTTGTAGGCTTCCGCATGTTCCGCGGTCTCCCACAAACTGAAGGCATGAACTTCCTTACCGCTCGGATATAGGAAGGTGATTTCGTCGAGGAACCCCGCCTGCTTGCGCAGCAGGGGAATCACTTCGCACTCAATTTTCTTCTTGAATTCCGCTGCGCCATTAATCTTCAAGTGCATCGATACTTTGCGTGCAAACATGTCAACCTCCTTGGTTGGCTGGCCAAGGGGGGATTCAGATAACTTGCTTTGGTATAGACAATCTGAAAGCTCCCTCAGTTGCTTAACCATAATAGGTTAATTCACTTGACTTGTCAAGCGCAATCTGAGACCATTATCCAGGCTTAATCAGATACAGTTAATCGAGCGAAACCCGATGGACGTCAGTTTGGTGATCAGACAGCGGCTGGAAGAACTGGGGCTGGAGCAGCGGGATCTGGCGGCCGCCGCCGAGGTCACGGAGTCCTACATTTCGCAGCTCCTGACCGGCAAAAAATTGCCCCCGGAACCGGGCCGGACAGACATCTACGACAAGATGGGGAAATTCTTGAAACTGTCCACCGGCAAGCTGACCAAGCTGGCGGACCATCAGCGCAAGGAAGTATTAAAGCGAAATCTGGAGGACCCACCCAAGCCTTTGTTCAGAGAAGTTCGAGAGTTGATTCTCCGCAAGTGCGCGCCCGGCAAGGAAAAACAAGTACGCGTGATTTTTGAGAAGCAACCCTTCGGCGAACTCGAGCGCCTCGTCACACAAAAGCTATTGGACGTGGTCAAGAGAGTTGCCAGAGACGAATTGTCAAGTGAAACCTGGCTCCACTCGGTGGCGCGACTCAGCGGCAGAAGCTACGAAGCGATGCGCGTCAGCATCCTCGAGTTCCTGGACGCCGATGCCTTCAACCTGTCGGTTGAAAACTGCGTTTCCTTCCTGGATCCGTTGATTGAATCCTGGGATATCGATCTCGCGACCTTCGGCATGGAGATCGTTTTGAATCGCAGACTCATTCCGGGTTACGCAAAGAAATTCGAGTTTGTCGAAAGCGAATCTCCCCAATCTGCGGAAGAGCCGGGACTCAAGGAATTCCTTCGGCACCAGTCTGTGAGCGGTGATGCAACCGAGGAAGAAATCGAGTTCCTGAAGAGGTTGAGGTTCAACGGCAAGCACCCAATGCCCCTTTACTATTACCGGGAATTGCAGAACCTCAGAGACCCGCTTCATTTTCGCGCGCTTGTCACCGGGACCATGCGAAAAAAGACAACGGGCCAGTCCCAGCCGGCAGGGTCAGTCGCCCCGATGCATAAATACCTCGAGGCCGATGGCATCGAGAAACAGATGCAGCTGAACAGCAGGAAAAGAGCAATACTGCGCTGGGCTGGGCGCCGAGGCAGTCCGGTCAAAAAGCAAAAAGGAAAGTCCTAGAAAGTTTCGCCGGCGAGAAGGAAGAGGCTCTTATGACCGAGAACGTCAATGTCCAGTACGTTGGTTTCCATGCCAAAGCGCTCGTGCGTGAGTACCGGTTCCTCGTCCGGCAGGCCTTGAACGAGACCTGCGAATTTACCCTCACCATTGTGAACGAGGCATTCAATTCCCGGCGTGTGCGCTATCAAGACGCCCCCGAGATCTGCTCTCTGAAGCTCCACCGTGAGCTGGCTGCTTTCGCAAACCATCCCCCACAAACGCATTACCGTATCAGCGAGATCGAGCTGGACGAGTACCGCGGCTCCCACGCGCCAAAGGCTGCGGGATACCCTTATAAGCCTAAGGCTACGCAAGACCTCTAGCGCCGCTATGGGCGCCGCCCCTCCGCTCAGTCACCTGTAGTGGCGGGTCGGAATTTGTCCTGAGCGCAGTCGAAGGAGACCCGTGCCTTTGTCTTCTTGCCGTGGCGGATCGTGGGTGGTGTAGGCTAATTCCTAAGCGGAACACGTTAGGCGCGTAGCTCTTATAGGTCGTTTCGAGTTCGCGGCCGCTTCAGCTTCTAGTGCGCTCTCGAAGTGCCCCGCCTCCTCGGTCAAAATAAACCAGAATCGCTGTTTGGCAGAGCTAACTCTTGCACCCCTTCTGTCGTCAATACTCTCAGCAGACTCGAAACCAGGGTGCGCCTTGCGACCATCTCCTGACCCTTTTCCGTACCTGGGAATCCGTTTTGGAGACTTGTAGTGTGCCATCCGTCGTGCAGCAAGCATTCTTGGGTCCTGCGGCCGGTTCTTCTCGTCATTCTGGGGCCTTCTCTCTCGACTCCGGCAGGTCCTCCTGGCAAAGATCCTGTCACATTCATCAATCTCCACATCCCGCGCCTGGAGCACCGCCCAGCGATCACCGACTTTCTTACGATGCAGCCTTCTCCTGCGTTCGCCGGCAAGATGCTCAAGGTCGAAGGCTTCATGCAACGCGATCCCAAGGATGGGTCGCCCATCTCTCAAAAAACCGAAGTCTACCTCGGCTACACCAATCAAAATCTCTATGTCGTCTGTGTTTGTTTTGATTCGGAGCCGAACAAAATTCGCGCTCATATGGTCCGGCGCGAACAGATCAATGACGACGATCAATTCGGCTTCGTCCTGGATACCTTCAGCGACCGCAAAAACGCTCTCTTCTTTTACACGAATCCCTTAGGCGTTCAGCAGGACGGCATCTGGAACGATTTTCAGGAGCCGGATTATTCCTACGACATGCTCTGGAACTCACAAGGCAGGATCACGCCACAGGGTTTTGTGGTCTGGTTCGAAATTCCCTTCCGCTCGCTCCGCTTTCCCCGCAATCCGGAACAGACCTGGGGCCTCTTTTTTGAGCGTGACATCCGTCGTAACTTTGAATTCTCCTTCTACCCGCACATTAGCAGTAATACCCAGGGCTGGCTCACTCAGGAAACGCACGCGGATGGCCTCAAAGATATTTCTCCCGGCCGCAACATGCAGTTTGTTCCCTATGGTTCGCTGCGCTCGTTCCACGGCCTGGACGATCGTCCCGGCGGCGTCCCTCATTTCTTCGGAAAAAGCTTCGAACCCCGTGCCGGTCTCGATTCCAAAATCGTCCTCAAGGATTCCTTTGTCTTCGACGCAACTGTGAATCCTGATTTTGCCCAGGTCGAATCCGACGAGCCTCAAGTCACCATCAATCAGCGTTTCGAAGTTTTTTTCCCGGAAAAGCGTCCGTTCTTTCTCGAAAACTCAGGCTACTTCGGCACGCCCATCAATCTTGTCTTCACGCGCCGCATCGCCGACCCGGACTACGGCTTCCGCTTTACCGGCAAACAGGGTCCCTGGTCCATTGGCGCCTTCTTCGCAGACGATAAATCTCCGGGTGACTCCGTTGCTCCGGCTGACCCTCTCTCGGGCGCCAAAGCCTATTTCGGTGTGCTTCGCGTGAATCACGATATCGGCAAACAATCAACCATCGGCCTCATCTATACCGACCGCGAGCTGGCTACCGTGCCCAACACCGCTTGCACTGACAATCGTTGTATCGTCGGCTCCAACCGTGTCGGAGGCGTCGACGCAAAGATCACCTTCAGCCCCACCTGGTACGCCACTGCGCAAGCGCTCGTCAGTTCCACCGATTTCAACAACGGTTTCCACAAGGGCGGGCCTGACTTGTGGGAATACGTGGAGCACAGCACGCGCAAGGTCGAATACAACGTGTTGTACCAGGACACTTCAGAGGGTTTCCAGACCGAGACCGGGTTCTTTCGCCGCCCCGACATTCGCCGGTTCAGCCAGTTTGCTCTCTACCGCTTTCGTCCCGAAGGCAAGCATCTCGTCTGGCATGGTCCCAGCCTCTTCACCATCAACAACTGGGATCACAAGGGCACGCGTCTCGAATGGTTTGCCAACGCCAATTACCGTTTCCAGTTTCAGCGCCAGAGCTTTCTCGGCTTCTTCGGCAATCTCGGCCACGAGCGCCTTCGCCCCTCCGACTTCAGCGCTCTTCCTGATAATCGCGACTTCGCTCACCGTCATACCGGTTTCTTCTTTCAATCCGGTTTTTTCAAGCAGGTCTCCCTGAACGGCGAGATTGGCTGGGGAACGGACACCAACTTCGACCCTGCGCTTGGTCCTCCTGTTCTCGCAAACTCCAGCTACGCGCAGATTTACCTCACATTGCGCCCGACGGGAAAACTGACCATTGACAACACCTACCTGCTCACCCGCCTTCGTAGCCTCAACCAGGGTCCCGGCATCTTCGATAATCACATCATCCGTTCGAAATGGAACTACCAGTTCACGCGCGAATTCTCCCTTCGCTTCATCGGGCAATACGCGGCAGTCCTTGCCAACCAGAATCTCACTTCGCTCCAAACCACCAAAAACTTCAACGCCGACCTGCTCTTCACCTATCTTCTCCATCCCGGCACTGCCGTGTACGTCGGTTACAACTCAAACCTGCAGAACCTCGATCCCAGCCTCAGTCAGGATTCCAACGGCAACCTCCTTCACATTCCCAATCGCTTTCTCAATGATGGCCGCCAGATTTTCGTCAAAGTCTCCTATCTCTTCCGCTTTTAGTCCACGCCCCCAGTCTTCCCTTGAAGGAGCACCATTCCCCTTTCCGCCGGCCACTTCGTCAGGTGGAGCATTCTGTGCTAATCCATATGCAAATTACGCATTAATTATACATGTGAGGTACTTGGCTGGCAGAGCCCGGTTGCGCAACTACAAACCCACTTGGTCGGCTTCGGGGGAGCGGGTAGCGGGTCCTTGACCGCTCTCTAGCGCGCGGTTGCCCTACACTTTCACGTCTGCATTCGCGTTCTAGCTTTCCTTCCCTCCACCCCAAGACCTGCCCCGCTATCCCGCAGTTCCCCCGCCCCCAGTGAACTCTACCCCTGTGTTTTCTTTCTCTTACGCGCCCCTTCGAACGGATGTGCCCTCCTGCTAAATACTAGTACTATAAATAGAATTGACAGGACAAATAATTTGAGATATCATGGGTCGTGAATTCTCGACTCCACTCCCGCCGCGCCGCTCCTCTCCTCCACCGCCGTCACCGTGACGAAAATCCCATCACGGTAACCCCTTTAGTACTCTGCGCCTTCGCGCGTTGTCTGCGCGAAGAATCTGCTCTCACAAGAAATGCCGGGTGTCACACGCAGTTTCCTGCTCTTCCCTCTTTCTCCCGTCGCTCCTTGGCAGTAACCAACCCTTTGTCGTCCCTTTCTTTTCATACAGTTACACATTGCAAATTTTACAAGTCCTTTGCTTTGACTTTCATACAATTGCCGGGGGGGGTGTACCCCCTCTCTTTGTCCTCCAGAGTTTCGTATACTCTTCCAAGTTCCGTATACCCCAAGTCCTTTGTTTGCCACTCTTACGAAAAGTGCCGGGGTGTACGCCCATTCTTCCCATCTTGGAACCTCTCCCATTGCAATGAAAAGCAGGGGCGTGGCACCTCTCTTCGACTGGCGCCATTGCTTCACGCCACTCCCTACCGTCTCGTCCGCCGCTTAGTCGAGCGGCAAGGGATACTGTCTACTGTTCTTGAAGCAAATGCACACCACGAAAACAGGGATCAGGTCGGAGAGCAGAGGACTTCAGGGCGTGCAAACGGTTCCACACCAGTTGACGCCATAAGGGCCCCAGTAGCATCATTTTGCCGCAAGGTTTGCCGCGCCGACGAATTCGGGCCGGCTGGCAGCCCTTTGGCGTATCTCAGCACCCGCATTGCACCAGCGTGCCCTGGGACCTCCGTGGTTCTTGGGACCTTCATAGCCGAGGTAATCATCCATGGCCGCAACCCCCCCGACGAAAATCCGCGAAAAGAAGCACGGCAAGGCCAAGCCTCGCTTGACCGAAGCGCAGATTGCTGTCCACTGGAAAGAGGAGGAATATTACCGGCCGCCCGCGAGATTCATCGGGCAGGCCAACCTCTACGACCCCGAATTTGTTGAGAAATTCAGTGAGAAAAATTTCCCGGAATGTTTCCGCCTGTACGCTGAGCTCCTCGACTGGGATCGGTACTGGCACACGACTCTGGACACCGAGCATCCTCCTTTCTGGAAATGGTTCGTCGGGGGAAAACTAAACGCCTGTTACAACTGCGTGGACCGTCATCTCGCGAAATACAAGAACAAAGCCGCGCTCATCTTCATACCGGAACCCGAGGCCGAAGCCGCCACGGTGATCACCTATCAAGAACTCTACCGGTGTGTGAACGAAACCGCGGCCTTGCTGCGCGATTTCGCGGGCCTCAAAACCGGCGATCGCGTGACCATCCACATGCCCATGATTCCCGAGCTGCCCATTACCATGCTGGCCTGCGCGCGCCTGGGCGTGGTGCATTCCGTGGTGTTCGGCGGATTCAGCGGTGAGGCTTGCGGCTTGCGCGCCGCCGATTCCGGCAGCCGCGTCCTCATTTACGCCGACGGTTACCATCGCAACGGAAAATGGGTGGATCACAAAGCCAGCGCGGACGTGGCGGTGCAAACGGCGAAAAAAGAAGGCCAGGACATCGACAAGGTTCTCGTCTGGAAGCGCTATCCGGGCAGATATACCTCCGAAACGCCCATGGTGCTGGAGCGCGACTATTTCATCAACGATGTCCTCAAAGACTATCGCGGCCACATCGTCGAACCCGTCTCACAGGATTCCGAAGCACCGCTTTTTTTGATGTACACGAGCGGCACCACCGGCAAACCCAAGGGCTGCCAGCATCGCACCGGCGGCTATCTCGCCTACGTCACGGGCACCGCCAAGTATTACCAGGACATTCATCCCGAAGACGTCTACTGGTGCATGGCGGATATCGGTTGGATCACCGGGCACTCGTATATTGTTTACGGGCCGCTCGCGCTCGCAGCGACGAGCGTGCTCTACGAAGGGGTGCCGCAATTCCCCGATGTCGGCCGCCCCTGGCGCATCGCCGAGCGGCTGGATGTCAATATCTTCCACACTTCGCCGACGGCCATTCGCATGCTGCGCAAAGCCGGCGCCGACGAACCGAAAAAGTACAACTACCACTTCAAGCACATGACCACCGTTGGCGAGCCGATCGAGCCGGAAGTGTGGCAGTGGTATCACCAGGTCGTAGGCAAAGGCGAAGCAGTCATCGTCGATACCTGGTGGCAAACGGAAACAGGCGGCTTTCTGTGCACCACCAAGCCCGCGCTCGATCCGATGAAGCCCGGCAGCGCGGGTCCCGGCGCTCTAGGAATTTATCCAGTGATTTGGGACGAAGAAGGCAACGAAGTGAAGGCTGGCTCAAACGTGGCCGGCAACATCTGCATCCGTAATCCGTGGCCCGGAATCATGCA
>QHYN01000342.1 GCA_003224145.1 Acidobacteriota bacterium | reverse complement strand
CAGTTGGGCCTGAAATTCATTTTCTAGGTCCGCGCTGTCTGGAATTGAAACTTGAAAGAGGGCCGGACACACGTCTGGCTCTCTTTTCGGATATAACTGAGTTAGGAAATAGGAAAGTCCAGGGAGGATCGTGAATCATGAGGCGTTTCGTTATTCGTGTGCTCGCCCCTGGAATTCTGTTTGGTGGCTTCTTCCTTGCGCCCCTTGCCCTCTGCGGAACTGCCGCGGCCGACGAACCCTCTGCTCTTCAAGCCGACCGCGAATTTGTCCAGGCTGCTGCCAAGGGTGAAAGCGCCACCGTTGCTAAGCTCCTCGACGCGGATTTCACCTGGACCGACGACGATGGCAAGACCCTGTCCCGCGCCGATTTTCTTAGTTCGCCCCCCACGCCCGCTCTCGGCAACGAAGCTGGCGCGCACCAGCGGCGTCAAACGCGCAGTCAGGTGGAAGCGATCATGGCCGATCGCGACAAGATCCATGTTCTCCGCCTCTGGGTTAAGCGTGGCCCTACCTGGCGTCTGCTCGTCTATCACGAAGTCGCTCTCGGCCGTCAGGAGGCCGCCCCATCGGGCCCTGGCGTAACGGATTGCCAGAATCCTTGCAAAACTCTCCCGTACAAGCCGAAGAATGAAGCCGAGCAAGCTATCATCGCTTCCTGGCAAGCGCTGGAGATCGGCGTCACCAATCACGATGCAGCCGCCTGGTCCCCGCACATTGCCGAAGAGTTCACCATGCTCGGCTCGACCAACGATCATCCGCTCACCAAAGCCGATCGTATCGCCACGCTGAATTTGCAGAAGCAAACCGGACGCGGCACAGCGCCTGCCCCGCTCGTTTCCGCGCAAATGTTTGATTTCGGCGACTCGGTAGTCATGATGTGCCTGCATCAGCCCTACACTGGCAAACCCGTCCATGTGACTCGTCTGTGGATCAAGCGTGGAGGCAAATGGGTTATGTCCATCAGCTATCAGACGATTGTCCAAGCCGCGCCGGCAAAGGTGTCTTAGCACCTTAATTTGGCTCTGGGCTGGTCGCCTGGCCGGCTTTTGTTCGTGTTGCGGCGACTTTATGTCGCCGTCTTTCCTTTGTAGCGGCCGCCTTCTGAGCGGGCCGTCTCGCCCAGCCAAGCGCTCCCGGGTGGGGCTGCTTTTCGTTAGCCCCCTCAACCCGACCCTCGACTCCTCCTTCGCCCAGCCTCCGACCCATCTCGCTATCCCTCTAGAAATCAGCAATTTACAAATTTTACTTGACATCTACGGTATACTTATGGTAATATTCCTGCTTGAAACTCGGCCACCATGCCCGCCAGCTTCATCCATCCCACCCGCTGCCCGTTTTCTCGCTCCCCGTCCGCCCTTGCTTCCCATTTTCACTTTTCTATGCGCTCTCCTTTGATGTCCTATAATCTTTCCCCTAAAGCTTTTAAAATCAACACTTGTAAAAGTGCATCAAAATAAACGACTTTATCTACCTTTAGAATCAACACTTATGAAAAAACTAGGAGGGAGGGCGCTCTTATCGTTAACTTGAACTTGTCTCTTGGCACTTCTCCCAGCAGGGTTTCTCCTGCTCCCTCCAACCACCTTCGTGCTCCGCATCCGCGTGCGGAGATTCCTTTCTTTTCACCAGTCACCGGTCACGAGTCACCAATCACCAGTCACGGAATTACCCCGATGGGTTTACAATGCTGGCGTACGTACCTCCTGGCCCGCTGAGATGCATCTATCACCGAAGGAGGCCCCGTGAATTCCGCACTCCTTGATCGTCGCGCTTTTCTTAAAGTTTCTTCCGTTGCCGGTGGCGGCTTTCTCCTCGCCTATCATCTCGAACCCGTCGCCAAAGCTTTCGCCGCGGCCGCTCAAGCCGCTGCCCCGCAGCCGCCTGCACCGGCGTTCCAGCCTCTTGCCTTCGTGCGCGTTGCCGCCAATGGCATGGTCACCATCATGGGCAAGAATCCCGAAATTGGTCAGGGTGTCAAAACCAGCATGCCCATGCTCATCGCCGAAGAACTCGACGTCGATTGGAAAGACGTTCGCGTCGAGCAGGCCGACCTTGACGAAACCAAGTACGGCCCGCAGCGCGCCGGTGGTAGCACCGCTACTCCCATGAACTGGGATCCTCTCCGCCGCGTTGGCGCCGCGTGCCGCCAGATGTTTGTTGCCGCTGCCGCGCAAACCTGGTCCGTCCCCGAATCGGAATGCGCCACTTCTTCCGGCCGCGTCATCCATCAGCCCACAAAACGCACCCTCACTTACGGCGCACTCGCGGAAAAAGCAGCTACGCTGCCACCGCCCGATCTCAAATCCGTCAAGCTCAAGGATCCCAAAGACTACAAAATCATCGGCCGTTCCACGCCTGGCGTCGACAACGCCTCTATCGTCACG